>NZ_JAGGQM010000021.1:0-20880 GCF_018613295.1 Bacillus sp. ISL-39 | reverse complement strand
TCGGGGCTGAACGAGGCGCTTGCCCTTTTTGTTCATAGTTCGCCTTTATACAATGCAAGGTAACCAAGCTTGTGTGAGGTAAATGCACTCACGAGAACGATGCTGATCAGTAAACATAACAACAGCCAATCCTTTTTAGAAACGGAGATTACTCTATAAAATTCTCGGTTTCTATCTCCTGTGAAACCTTTTGATTCCATTGCAACAGCTGTTCTTTCCGCTTTTCTAATCCCGCTTGCCAGCAGGGGAATTGCATACCTCTTTATTTGCTTAAGTTTATCCCGGAAAGTTATGGTTCTGCCTGCCCCTCTTATTCGATGGGCACTTCTGATAATACTGAACTCATCTTTTATCAAGGGGAGAAATTGATAACCTGCCATGATGGAATAGGCAATCTTGGGAGAAAGCCTGCATTGCTGCATCAAGCTAAGCAAAAAGTTAATCGGGTTTGTTGTAAGGGCAAATAAGAGTGAAAGGGAAGCGAAACTCAGTACTCTTAATCCAAGCGATATGCTTCTTTGGAATCCTTCCGCAGTAATGGTGATGAACCCCCATTCCCAGATGATACTGTCTCCAGGATCTACTCTCGGAAACAATAGTGATGACCAGACATAGACAATCGCCATAAAGAGAAAAGGAGAGAATAACAGGATCCACTTCTTAAAACTTACCTGTGCAAAACTAAATGTGATCACTATGGTCAAAACGAGACTTAACATGGGCGTGACTGGATCGAAAAATATCGACAGCAGCAAGATGCTGACAAGAATGCTCAGGGCTTTTATGCTAGGGTTCATCTCATTTAACAGCATATTTTCCCTCCAGGTGCATTTCCAATTCCTTGAGGAATGGCAGTCTTAAACTTGCTCTCGCCAAAATTCCAGGTTGATTCCACAGCATTCCTGGAGCACCATAAAATATCATTTTTCCTTTTTCCATTACTAATACATTATCTGCGTAACGATCAACTAAATCCATATCATGTGTAATCATAATAATGCTTCCTGTCTCTGGTACGGCATGGACCGCAAAATCGATGATTTCCTTTGAAGTGACAGCATCCTGTCCAAATGTTGGTTCGTCCATAATCAGGACCTCCTGCCCGTTCACCAGCATGACAGCCACACTCAGTCTCCTTTTTTGTCCTTGGCTCAATGAGAATGGGTGACTGTTAACGTGGTCAGCCATACGAAGGGTTCTCAAAATATCTTTATTTTTATAATTTTGTGCCGTTTGCTCTTTCGATTGAAGACTGTAATTTATTTCTTCCATCACAGAATCAGTAATAAATTGGTGCTCAGGATTTTGGAATACGTATCCGAGTCTTCTCCACTTTTGTTCCTCAGGCCAGTCTCCTAAAGAGTGTCCATAAAATTTTATCTCGCCTTGTGATGGAATCAACCCGGCCAAACATTTTGAAAAAGTGGTTTTTCCGGATCCGTTTGAACCTGCTATTGCAATTATTTCACCACCATTAATCGATATAGAAATATCTTCAATTAATATATGATTGTCTTTCGAATAGCTGACATCCTTCACTTCGAAAATTGCTGGAGAGGGATTCGGTTTTTGCTTGCGAACCTCAGTTGTTAAGAACTTAATTGTATTTCCTATATCTTTACTATTTTCAATCAGCTCATCAATCGTCATAGGCAGGAAGGAGGACGTTAGCAATCCAGCCTCCTTAAGCTTCAACCCTGCGTCAATAGAGCGGGGTAACCAAATCCCTTCAATTGCCAGTTCTTTTGCAAAATGATTAAAACAAACACTAGGCGGACCATTAAAAAACAGTTCACCCGCAGAATTCAATATGATGCAGCGATCCATAATTTCAAGCCAATAATCCAGGTTATGCTCGATAACGAGGATACTGAACGAGTGTTTATTCTTTAATCTTTTTAACGTCCGGACCAATTCGAACCCTGAGGCGGGGTCTAGATTGGCAGTAGGTTCATCAAGTATTAATAATTCAGGTTCCATTGCCAATGCACAGGCAATCGCAAGTTTTTGCTTTTGCCCGCCGGAGAGTGAGTGAATAAGCCTGTGTTTAAAGTGCTTTATGTCTACTAAGTCAAGGGCATAATCTATTCTTTCTTTCATTTCCGATCTGGGAAACTGAATATTCTCTAATACAAAAGCTATTTCTTCCTCGACAGTCAGCATGCAAAACTGGGAATCAGGATCCTGCATGACCAATCCGACTTTTTGATTTATCTCTCCGGATTCGAAGGAGGATAATTCCTTGCCTCTGAACTTTATACTGCCGCTCATTATTCCATCAACAGACGCTGGATATAGATTATTCATGCAGTATGCGAGTGTGCTCTTACCCGAACCGCTTGGACCCAGTACAAGAATGTTCTCATTTTCATTAATATCAAAAGTGATATTCCTTAAAACATCCTTCTGATCATCCTCAAATCGGAACGTAACGTTTGACACTTCAAGAAATGGCAGACTAGGCTGAAATATCATGGTTCTGCTTTGCCTTTCTGGCTTCCTTTCCAAGCGGGAAGCTATTCAATGCTCCTGTTTTAGCGAGGCTGTCGCTTATGTATTTACCTAAAAGACCTGCTAAGATTGCTCCGCTTATAAGCCTGACGACAAACATGGCTGTTACATAACCAGGTGATAGAGCGGAGAAGCCGCCTAAAAAGTAACCCCATGCGAAGCTGGTGATTGAAGCCCCCATTCCTGCTGCTACAAGAACCCATGTAGAATAGTTCTTCCATTTGGTTGCCGCAAAAGCAGCTTCCGCCCCCAGTCCCTGGATAATCCCGGCCAGGATCAGACGCGGACCAACAGCGTTTCCAAGCATGACCTCGATTGTTGCTGCAATTGTTTCTGATAACACCGCTGCTCCAGGCTTTCTGATGATGTAAGCAGCTATGATGGAAACGATGAACCAGATCCCGAAGATCAAGTCATAGCCGATTAGTCCGAACATGCCTACAAGCACATTGCCGAACTGTAAGAACAGAAGGTAGATTACGCCAAAAACGACTGCCAGTACGGATAAAACTACAACCTCTCGAAGTTTCCAGTTTGCGAGCATTATCGTTCCTCCTTACGGGAAGGACTGTTGGCCGACATGGTCACCGTCATAACAATATGTGAAGAATCACTGTTCCGGGCACCATCAAAAGCACTTTCTATTCCGGTAAAAACCTTATTGGCATCGCCATCCAATCTTGAGGCATAATGAATTCCTCCGCTAAAGACACCTTGCTGCTCAACAGTTTTTATTTGATCCATGATTACATTCATATATCCAGGAATTCCTAAAGGATAGAGAGCAAACTGGGCTGCGACCTCCTGGTTGATTTTTTGAGAACGCTCATCATTCATTACATTTGAATCTTCCGCCATAAAAGCATCCCCTGCACTGTCACCGGGACATCCATTTGAAAACGTGGCATTCAGGACCACATGATCTCCACCGATTGAAGCATTCAGGAATATGGCTTTAACAACGTCAAAAACATGTTCAGAACGTCCCCGCACACAGGTGCTGACATCATCTGTCTCCATCCAAACCTTTGACGTATCAACTTCCTTCAATGCAGAGAGGATAATGTCAACAAACCTGTCTGACATTGGGGAAATGGAAAACCTGGCCCCTGTAATCTCACTTGTACCGCAAAAAATCTCTTTCATACCATTACATCTCCTTTGTTCATTGGGTAGAAAACAAAAAACTGCATCCAGCGTGGTGGATGCAGTTGAATTCTATCGTCAGATAAAAAAAGATATAACGAAGAGCTTCGCCTGCACTTCCCCACGCTGGTATTATCCAGATCGGGTAATAAGGGTCAGAACAAAGTTCTTCTCAGCCAAAAGCTCCCCTAGTGCAAAAACCTATACAGTTGTTGTTTTCAAAATCATCTTAATGTAAATAGGCTGAATTGTAAATGGCTAATTTTCAAAATTTGATTCATTCGGAATGGTTATGGAAATACTTTCTCTGCCTGTAGCTTTCAAGGGTGCCCAGTTCCTTATTAAGAAGCCGCTCCATTTCCGCCAGTTCAGATTTAGATACAACGGGATCCTTTAAAGACCAATTAACAGTATATACGAAGTAGTATTCTTTGATTTGGCGGAATAAAACGACTGAATTTGGAAAAACATCAAATTGCGCTTTGATATTATATCTCTTTGTGTAAGACCATTTTGTAAGCTTCATAGAAATTCTCCATGTCATTCGAATTTTAATAGGGCAACAAGGAAGGTAAGTTTATGCAGTTATGTATTCCAGTTGTGAGGGAAAAAGAAACCCTATATAATTCCCAATTCCCGCCAGAAAAACAAATCTTGATATAAATTACCCTGTAAGAGGATAGGAAAAACAACATAGTGTTGTAAGGTGATAGATTATGTTAAAATAAAAGACATTGCGGCAGAGTTAGCGACGCATATCTACATAATATCAAACTGCTAGCAAGTTGATGAATAGTATATTTTACATAGAAGTAAAGGATTTGGAGGGAAATCTGTTCCATGAATGAGGCCCAGAGAATTCAGTTGAATGTGAGAGTGTCCAAGGAAACATCTGATAAACTAGATGAGATTGTCGAATATTATCAAGAGAATACAAAAATCGGCAGGATATACAAAGGCGATGTATTAACAGATATAATAGAAAAATCATATGAGATCATGCAAAAGCAAAAGAAGTTGAATAGATAAGCCGGACCGAGCTCGAAGATTAATGATGTCCATGAAAAGATTTAGGTAAAACGGACTACGCCAAATTGTCAACGTTCAAATATGGCGAATTAGTGAACAAAACAGTTGCGTTAATCAATAATTAGTCGTATTATTTAAATAATCTGATAATACGATAAGGTGGTTTTTGATTATGATGCGAATGGCAATTGCAGGTGTAGCCGGCTTTGTCCTTGTGTTCATTGAGTCATATATTGTAATGGTATTTAAACAGTATGAGACGATTGAGTTCGGTGGGATGGCCCCGTTTGTCAGTGTCTGGTCGATGAACTTTTTCCTCGTTTTCTCCATCCTGACTCATATTAAATTTTGGTATGAAGAAAGAGAAGCACAGCGGGAAGAAGATGCGGCGGAAAGAGACCGGTTCATTAGTTAAGGCTGTTTTCGTAAAGGTTGTTGTTAAAATCCTAAAGCCGATTTTAACGTAATATAAGGCCATTTGGCAGGTCGGTATTAAAGTTTGCATGCTCTTTTCTCGTAAAAGAGTCAACTTTGCGAAGAAAGACAGCCTATTTTGCAGTCGAATTGCAACCAAGTTTGAGAAAAGAGCCTTATTTAAAGCACTTTGTGTAAATACTTGCTTTACTAACCCTCAATAGGAAGAGAAAGGCTAATTGCCTTTCTCTTTTTATTTTGCTTTATTTTGATCTGTATCGATGCGGTCTCGTTCAGCCTCTTCAGCTGCTATTCTTAATTCCTGAAAAAATAACTGGTCATTGCATACCATACTGTGCTGTTCATCTTCCTCATTGAAATGTTTATGGTTTTGTTTTTGCTCCATTCTCTCATCCTCCTGCTCTGTTTAGTATTTTGTATATTACTTCTTCCCTCAACAAAAAGATTCATGCCTAGGCTTCCGTCGTTGTAAGTATTTACTAACGATTTTAAAACATGCAAAACGGATTCATTAACTTTTGCTTACAGTGGGAAACTATCTCTACTTTACTAATGGAGGGAAGCGTGAATATAGTGAAATCGGTTTATCAATTTGATGATGACCAGCATTTTCTTAAAATTGATTTTCTAGTGGGGAATGAACAACAATCTTCGTGGCATGCTTATGTTTTTGATGAGAATTGGAATGACGTCATCAGTTCTGCCTCGGTCATTTCCGAATCCATGGCCGACAGTATGGAATATGCTTTTGAAAGCCTTGGAATCCATGGCAGGATTGCTGTCCTGGAAGCACTCAAACCTGGAGATTCACTAACAGAAGTGATTGATGTTTCTCTATTCCATCTGCAGGCATTGCTTTTTGCTTCAGCCATCATTGTTGTTGGAGATTACGGTGAACTAGAGAATTTGGGTTTTACTAAAGAAAAATCCACCAATGGAAAGACGCTGTATATTCTTTCCTCTGATGAAGCGGGAAATGATGCTTGCCGCTTTTTATAGTAAATAATCTCAAAGCCTTAATCAGGTAGGGCTTTTTTTTGTCCAATATGTTAATTTTTTTAATCTCCCTAAAAGCAAAAATGTGGAAGACGTACAAACAAATAATGACCTCTGTGGTTTTTTTGGAAGGTAAGAACTTTATTAAAGAACAATGATTTTTAATAATCTGTAATATCAGAGCCATTTTCAAAAAACTCTCATAAAAGTGGTTAAAGTCATTCGTGGTTTGGGTAGTGAGAAAGAGAGCGATTTCTATACAGAAAGGAAGATGAGGTCTTGTCTGGCAAAATAAATGTAACAATCAACGGTGCTGACGTTGCGGCTAAAGAAAATCAAACAATCCTTCAATACCTTTCAGATAGCTCGATAGAAGTGCCAAGTGTATGCTATCATCCAAGCCTTGGCCCAATTGAGACATGTGATACTTGTATTGTAGAAGTGAACGGAGAAATGGCCAGGTCTTGTTCGACAATCATGAAGGATGGGGATACCATCGACACAGTGGCACCAGATGTTAAGAAGGCACAAACAATGGCGATGGACAAGATTTTGTTTAATCATGAACTGTATTGTACTGTCTGTGACTACAATAATGGGATGTGTGAGGTACATAACACAGTAAAAGAAATGAAAATCAATCACCAGAGCATCCCATTTGATCAAAAGCCATATAAAAAAGATGAATCAAACCCTTTTTACCGATATGATCCTGATCAATGTATTTTATGCGGGAGATGCGTGGAAGCCTGTCAGGATGTACAGGTAACCGAGACGCTGAGAATCGATTGGGAACGTGAACGTCCACGTGTCATCTGGGATAATGATGTACCAATCAATGAATCCTCATGTGTTTCTTGTGGTCACTGTTCAACCGTATGTCCATGTAATGCAATGATGGAAAAAGGAATGGAAGGCGAAGCCGGCTTTTTGACAGGAATCGCAAAAGATACTTTGCGGCCAATGATTGAAATTACCAAGAATGTCGAGACTGGTTACGGGTCCATCCTGGCGATTTCCGATATGGAAGCCGCCATGCGTGAATCTAGAATCAAGAAAACCAAGACTGTTTGCACTTACTGCGGAGTGGGCTGCAGTTTTGATGTGTGGACGAAGGGGCGAGAAATCCTGAAGGTCGAGCCGCAGGTTGAAGCTCCAGCCAATGGAATTTCTACATGTATAAAAGGTAAATTCGGATGGGATTTCGTTAACAGCGAAGAGCGCCTGACCAAGCCGCTGATTCGTGAAGGAGACAGCTTTAGAGAAGCAGAATGGGATGAGGCATTGAATCTCATCTCCAATAAATTTACAGAAATCAAGAATGAGTATGGTCCTGATTCTCTTGGCTTCATAACATCGTCTAAATGTACGAATGAAGAATCGTATCTAATGCAAAAACTGGCAAGGTCTGTAATTGGAACAAATAATGTCGACAATTGCTCCCGATATTGCCAAACGCCTGCTACTGTTGGTTTGTTCAGAACAGTTGGACATGGTGGCGATGCTGGATCGATCACAGATATTGCAATGGCTGATTTGGTCATCATCGTCGGGTCCAATACAGCAGAAGCACATCCTGTCCTTGCAACCAGGGTGAAACGCGCCCAAAAGCTGACTGGGCAAAAAGTGATTGTCGCCGACCTTCGTGAGCATGAAATGGCTGACCGTGCTGATATGTTCGTAAGGCCAAAGGCAGGCAGTGACCTTGTCTGGATTTCCGCTGTTACTAAATACATTATCGACCAGGGCTGGGCTGAAGAAGAATTCCTGAACAATAAAGTCAATGGACTTTCGGAATACGTTGACAGTCTTGAAGGATTCACTTTGGAATATGCAGAAAAAACAACTGGCCTTTCAAAAGATACGCTGATTGAGATTGCTGAGAGCATCCATAAAGCAAAAAGCGTTTGTGCACTATGGGCAATGGGAGTTACACAGCACATTGGCGGGAGTGACACCAGTACGGCGATTTCGAACCTATTGTTGATAACTGGAAATTACGGCCGTCCAGGAACGGGTGCATATCCACTGCGAGGACATAATAATGTCCAGGGCGCAGGCGATTTTGGCAGCAGCCCGGACTCACTGCCAGGGTACCAAAAGGTAACCGATGAAGAGGCGCGAATGAAGTTTGAACAAGCATGGGGAACCAGGCTGCCTGCTGAACCAGGGATCAATAACCATGACATGGTTGAAGGGATGCATAAAGAAACGCTTAAAGCCCTTTACATCAAGGGTGAAGAGATGGGCCTTGTGGATTCCAATATCAATCACGTCCAGGCCGGCTATGAGAAGCTCGACTTCTTTGTAGTCCAGGATGTATTCTTCTCCAGGACAGCACAATTTGCAGACGTTGTTCTGCCAGCAAGCCCAAGCTTTGAAAAAGAGGGCACATTTACGAATACCGAGCGAAGGATTCAGCGTTTGTATCAGGTATTCGAGCCAGTTGGTGAATCTAAGCCTGATTGGCAGATTCTGATTGAAGTCGCCAACCGCCTTGGTGCAGGCTGGACATATGAGCATCCTTCTGAAATCATGGCTGAAGCGGCAAGCCTAATGCCGATTTACTCTGGCGTGACGTATGAACGCCTTGAAGGGTACAAGAGCCTTCAATGGCCAGTACAACCGGATGGAACTGACAGTCCTGTATTGTATTTGGATGGCTTCCCATTCCCGGATGGGAAAGCACGTCTCTATCCAGTAAAATGGTCTATTCCGATTCAGTATGGAGAGGAATATGACATTCATGTCAATAATGGCCGTCTTCTTGAGCATTTCCATGAAGGTAACCTGACTTATAAGTCAGAGGGAATCACCTCGAAGACTCCTGAAACATTCCTTGAAGTCTCACCAGAGCTTGCAGAAGAAAGGGGCTTGAAGGATGGAACACTTGTGAGGCTGACGTCGCCGTATGGCAACGTTAAGGTCAGATGTGTTGTAACCGATAGAGTGCAAGGAAAGGAAGTCTATCTGCCTATGAACGACCAGGGTGATGCAGCCATCAATCTCCTGACAAGCAGCTATGGAGATAAAAACACGGATACTCCAGCGTATAAGGAGACGAAGGCCAAAATGGAAATCCTTCAACTTGAAGGAGTCAATCCTTTGCCAAGGAATAATTTCCGATACGGTAATCCACAGCCGCAAATCGGCGTCCAAGTCGAAAAGAAGTGGGCTCGTCCAGATTACAGCTTTCCAGGAGATCTTGTGAAAAAGGAGCGTACCCAGCATGGCTAAAGCAATCACTAACATCAATCGTATACAGTTGACAGAAGAACAAAAACGTAAGAGTGACCTGGAGGAAATCGAGTCTGCCTTGCTTGATAACAAGGATGCTATTTTACAGTCGATGGACATACTCAAGCATATGAATCAGCGCGGTGTGTTGTCGCTGTTGGACGGACTGTTCAGTGAAGGAGATAAGGTCTTGAATGTTCTTGTTAAAGCAGCAGACAAGCCAGAAGCTACCAATACAATCAAAAACCTGTTGCTGATGATTGGCGTTCTCGGTACAATCAATGTCCAGCAGCTTGAGCCTTTGCTGTTAAAATTGAATTCTGGCATTGCTAGAGTAGCAGAATATACGGATAGCGAGGATGAAGACAAGCTTGGCTATTTTGATATCGTCCGTTCTTTAAAAGACCCGGAAATAAACCGAGCGCTATCCCTGCTTTTTGAGTTTCTTAAAGGGATGGGTGAAGATACAGAGGGGCTTGAAAGAACCACACAACTACCGGAAAATCAGGATATCCACCAAAGCCAGGATGGTACGCTCGAGGAAAAGTAGTCTAATAGGCAGGCATCAAGCATTCCCGCTTGTTCGCCTGCTTTTTTAAGTTTCATTATCCAGATTTATGGATAAAAGGAGATTACCGGAAAGTAAAACTCGAATCAGAGAGGATGGCTGTTGTGAAACCAGTCGAAGTCAAAAGGGAAATTCTTCGTTTTGGAGATGGCCAGGCCGAAAGCTTGGAAGACAGCATCGTAACGGAATATTCCGTCACCATTAAAGTGAATGGTCAGGAATTGGTTACGATGGTTTGTACTCCAGATTATATTGAAGAAATGGTCATTGGATACCTCGCGTCCGAAGGAATCATCAGGAAGTATTCAGATATTGAAGATATATGGATACAGGAAAAAGAAGGGTTTGTCCATGTGAAAACTTCAAGAGTAAATCCCATTTACAAAAACTTGCAGGGTAAGCGTTACTTAACATCCTGCTGCGGGGCCAGCAGGGCAGGGTTTGTATTTGCGACAGATGCTATGACTGCAAAAAAACTCCATAAGGTCAAGACAGAAATCGAAGTGGAGGATTGCTTCAGGCTCATGGAAGAAATGCAGGATTCCGCTCACCTTTTCCAAAATACAGGGGGAGTCCATAACGCCTCTCTTTGCAGTTTGTTTGGTCCAGTTGTGTCGCGGATGGATATCGGCCGCCATAATGCCCTGGATAAAATTTTTGGGCATTGCTTGAAAAATGAAATTTCAATACACGATAAAGTAATTGTTTTCAGTGGACGGATTTCCTCAGAGATTTTATTGAAGGTAGCCAAAATCGGCTGCCCGATTGTATTATCCAAATCAGCTCCCACTGAACTTGCCTTGAAGCTAGCGGAGGAACTGGGGATTACGACAATTGGCTTTATCAGGAATCGATCACTTAATGTCTACACACACCCGGAACGGGTTGCTGAGGCAAAATACGGAGCCAAGGAAAGCCAGGTTGAATAAGCCTGGTTTTTATAAATCAGGCAAGGCTTAGGAAATTAGAATTCCCAGTCATATAGGGAGGGATTAGGAACTCTGTATAAGGTATGTAAAAGTATGGAAAAATGGAGGTGATAGCTGAAGGAGTGATAGAATGGGTGAAAAGGAAATGGAAGATATGTTTGAATGGGCAGGTTTAGCTGATGTTTATGAGCAGCATGGTTATAAAATGTGGCTGAGCGGCCTTGAAGATAACATTGATGTCGAACTATTGGATCATTTTTCGAACGCTTATTCATTTGAAAGTGCCGAAACCATGTTTTATGACGAGTTTTTGTTCCACTTAAGAATTTTCAAGAATATAAGCAAGAATAATGAGCTGCCTCACCGATTTTGGTGAGTGGAGAGAGAGATAGTCAACATTGGAGAGGAGAATGAGAATATGAAGCCGATTAGCGATCATTTACGGGAGAATCTGGACGTTATTTTTGTCGGTTTCAATCCCAGCATCCGGTCATCAGAAACAGGTCATCATTACGCTAACCCAAACAATAGATTCTGGAAGATTCTTTTTGAAGCTGGCATCACACCAAGGAAATATGACTCTTCGGAGGATTATAAACTCCTGGATATAGGCTGCGGGATGACGAACATTGTTGCGCGGCCAACTAAAGCAGCAGATGAGATTACGAAAGATGAATACCAGCAGGGAAAACTTGAACTAAGACAAAAGATTGAAAAATATAGTCCGAGAATTGTTTGTTTTGTCGGTAAGGGTGTCTACCAGCAATATAGCGGCAAAAAAGATATTCCATGGGGGAAGCAGGATGAATCTGTTGTTGCTGGTACGGTCGATTTTGTAGCGCCATCCTCAAGCGGACTTGTGAGGATGAAAATGGATCAAGTAGTGGGGATTTATAAAGAACTCCCTCTTTTGATATCCAAGGGAAGGACCTGACTAAGGTCCTTTCTTTATAATATCAGAATTTATATCATTTCAACTTTGAGAATTGTCCAGCTCCAGCGCTTGTCGGAGTTGGACAGTCGCCTATGCTTTTTGATTTCGGTCCTGCCAATGAAGTCAAAGAGCGACTTCACAGTTAGGCCCTCCGAGGCACACGATGTGCTAGATCCGCCAGCCACAGGACGTGGCGTTTAGGCGGACAGCGCTTGTTGGGGCTTAACGAGGCGCTTGCGCTTTTTGTTCATCTACAAGGGCATCGATAACCTGATCATATCCCTGCACTGGATCCCATTTTCAAAAATAGGTTCTTCATAATTCCTTATAAAAAAATCATGATCTATTCCAGTGATTCTGAAGCCAACCTTTTGATAAAGAGCCAGTTGATTGATACTTGAATTCCCTGTACCGATTTCAACTTTCTTATACCCCTCTTCAACTGCAGTTTGAATTGCATGCTCGATCAGGAGGGTACCTAAACCCCTCCCTTGGTGAGATTCATCGACTGCCAGATTCATAATTTCGATGGTATGATTACTAACCGGCACCAGTACGATTACCCCGGTAGTATCACCGTTTTCTGATTCCATAACATAGCACAAACCCTTATCTAAATATCCTGAAACCAAATCTCGAGAAGGGTCTGCCATGAGCAGAAGATTCCAAGGCGGCTGTTCGCCTTCTCTTAACTGTCTAACGTACATGTGTTTTCTCCTTGAATAGAAGTAGATAAATGATCTTGATTAAGAGGTACCCAATTGCACCGCCTATTGTGTTAAGGATGATATCATCGATGTCAAAACTGCCAACCCTTGTGGCAAACTGGAGGATTTCCACCGATGAAGTCGCCAGAAAGACAGTACTGGTCGTTCGCCGGAATCCCATCAACCGTTTAAACAGCCAGGGAAGGAAGATTCCTAACGGGAAAAAGGCAAGAACATTGCCAAATAAGTTGGACATCCAGATATTTTTATTGATGTGCGAAGAAGCTTTTATGTAATCTGTGATTGTTTTAAATGGGATGATGTTATAAGGGTTTGAGCCTGCAGAATTGATTTCATACGCAGCCTGCCGATAAGGGCTGAGAAACAACAAAATGACGGCAATGATGATGTAGATAATGAATAAAGTATAGGAAATTGCTGAGATCCATTTCTTGTACTTAAAATCTATTAGATTTAGCATAACTTCTCCTTGGATTGATAGAAAATAAAAGCAAACAATGATATTTTAAAAGAAACATAGACATTTTTGAAAAAGACATACTAGATCTTAATTACCCAAACCGG
This sequence comes from Bacillus sp. ISL-39, assembly GCF_018613295.1. Lineage (NCBI taxonomy): Bacteria > Bacillati > Bacillota > Bacilli > Caryophanales > Bacillaceae > Bacillus > Bacillus sp. ISL-39. The sequence goes on along the minus strand of NZ_JAGGQM010000021.1, from coordinate 7,803 downwards.
CGATAGATTAATTAGAAATTAATATCTCTATATTAGTAATTAAAATAAAAACCTTGCCATATGGCAAGGTTAGACAATATATTTGGTCATCCTGCAAAGGCAGGGCCCCTGCCGTCCGTACAGTGGTTAAGTGTCCCGCAACAAGCGAATGTCCGGCAGAGGCAGTTATATTTTAACACAAACATGTTGGAAAAATACAATGTGAAGGTGGATACTTTTATTTTTATTTGTAATAGTGGTATGATAACAATGATTTTAACACAAGGAGATGATTTACATGGCTAAAAAAGGATACATACAAATGCAAAATGGTGAAAAAATCGAATTCGAACTATACCCAAACGAAGCACCTGGTACAGTTGAAAACTTTGAGAAGCTTGCAAACGAAGGCTTCTATAATGGTTTAAACTTCCACCGAGTAATTCCTGGCTTTGTTAGTCAGGGAGGATGCCCTAACGGAACAGGGACTGGCGGTCCTGGATACACGATCAAGTGTGAAACAGAAGGTAATCCGCATAAGCACGAACCGGGTTCACTTTCAATGGCTCACGCAGGAAAAGACACAGGCGGCAGCCAGTTCTTCATCGTTCATGAATCACAGCCGCACTTAAATGGTGTGCACACTGTTTTCGGGAAAGTTACTTCCAATTTGGAAGCTGCTAAAGCGATGAGCAACGGTGATGTTATGGAAAAGGTTGTTGTAACAGAAGAATAGGATCGTCTTAAAAAAGAGCCTGAGGGCTCTTTTTTTGTACTTATTTACCCATTGAAGCGAACATACGCTCTTGTTATAATGAATCAAAGGAAATTTGTATAAAATTGTTAAGTTGAAGAGTCTAATGTTCAATAAATTTGACTAAACTATCTAATATACATAAAATTAGATTAATTAGTCTAATTTGAGGTGTTAGGTGGAATGGCAATGCAGCCAGTGTCAATATTTATAATGGATGTAACAAAGTCTTCCTCTGCAGGTTATGGCGAGGAGCTGAGTGATTATTTAGGGCAGCTAGTGACATATATAAATAAATGGTATGAAGGAATCGGTTCTATACAAATTAAGCACCGGTCTGGCGACGAGCTTATTTTCCTGGCCGAAGGCTATTCATCTGCTTTTATTGCAGCCTTTTATATCAGCACGATTTGGAAGTATGAAAAACACATTCCGTATTTTGGGCTTGCCTATGGCAGGCTGGATAAGAATGTAGAAGAAATTGATATTGAAAAGTGGATCCATCCATTGGCGAAGCAGGCACGAAACGCGAATGACCATCTAAAAAAACAGAAGGACAGGGAATCTTTCTTTTTTCAAGGACATGATGGTGAATCGGATTTGCAGACATTAATTAATGGCATGCTCATGCTGCAGCATGTATTGAGAATGGATCAAACTGATGTACAACGGCTTGTATGCTCGCTTTATCTTCTTTACGGCAAGCAAAATGCTGTAGCAGACCTTCTCGATCGCTCGGCTCCTACGGTTTACAGCCATTTCAAGAAGGGGCATTGCGAGCATATCATTCGCAGCTTCCGAGATATCGTCAGCGTTTTGGATGCACGTCAGGCACAGGAGTTTCCGGAAATAGGAAATAGCCAAACGAAGGTTCTTGAAGACAGCATTAGAACAAAAATTAAAAGCCAGGTGCAGGATATTTTCAGCTTCTAGATTCTGGTGAAAGGAGCACTCATGCTTTTATTAAGTTTGATTATGGCACATCTACTAGCCGATTTTTACCTTCAGACGGATCGAATGGTACAGGACAAGCTGAAGAACCTTAAAAAGCATATACTCCATCATTTCCTGGTGAATACAATTGTACTTGCGGCAGGCTGGCTCTTTTTTTATCAGCAGAATGATCCCGTCATGACTGTCATATGGCCGGTGCTGTTCATCACAGCTACACATCTAATGATTGACCTGATGAAAATCAAGCTTGTGGATCAATTTACGGCAAGCGAAAATTTGAATAAACTCTGGTTTTTCATATTAGACCAGCTGCTGCATATTTTCATGCTTTTGATAGCGATGCAGTTATTTTATAAAATAACGCTAGGTTCCAATGTTAATAGATTTATACAGCTTCTGTCTGAAAATGGGCGCCAATTGGACGCTTCTAGTACAATCCTTGTCATTGCCATTATCTTAATATTGGGAACAACGGTCAGCGGACATATAATCCGCATCCTTCTCGGCTCTCTACCCGGGCAGCTGCTGACGTTTGAAGGGAAATATACATTTAAAAATGAGTTGAGTGAGCCGGCATATCAGAAAACCAGCAAAGGTGAAAAGGGTTTATCCGAGCAATACAGCTATATGATCTTCAATAAACACGATATGTCACGCGGGAAGCTGATTGGCTATATCGAGCGACTGCTGGTAATTTTACTCACATACTACAGTTCATATCCGGCAATCGCCTTCATTGTTACTGCCAAATCAATCGCCCGTTTTAAGCAAATGGATGATCGTGACTGGGCGGAATACTTTCTGCTTGGTACTTTGACGTCCATGTTCTTAGGTATCGTGTTCGGTATCCTTTTAAGAGAAATAGTGAATTAGGAGTACTTAATTACACTATTGGCTTTTAGAATAACTGCAAGCCTTATTTTTCGGCTCGGATGGTACAATTTTTAAAGAGCAAAGTGATAATCGTCAATAGCGGAGTGATTAGAATGAACATCGTCCTTTTCAATAAAGATTTGCGCATTTCCGACCATCAGCCCTTAGCTGAAGCAGCCAGAGCGGGGGAGGTATTGCCGCTGTATGTATTTGAGCCTTCACAGTGGGAGGATACGCCGCTTTCCGCTCGCCATTTTCAATTTGTTGTTGAAAGTCTGGAAGAGCTGGCAAAAGGAATTGAGGGTCTGGGCGGAAAACTCTTTCTGGCTATCGATGAGATGGAGACGGTTCTCGAAAAATTGCTGGATCATTATGAATCTATAAACTTATATGCGCACAATAATAATAGCTTTATAGATATAGTTAAGGAATGGGCGAAGCAAAAAGAGCAGCTTTTTTTTGCTTATGGTCCGGAACTTGAAAATGTCCCGGGGAGGCTGTTTAATAATCGTTTGAACGCTTATTTAAATGAATCGCTAGCTGAAGTTCCAAACAAAATTGATGTAACGTCAAAAATCCCTGATTTACTGTTTGCTGATTTTAAAAGATTTCAGAAATTGAGATTTAAAGGAAATAAGATCCGCTATGGCCAGCAAGGGGGAGAATTAAAGGCTATTGAAACGCTGGATTCATTCCTCGAAGGCAGATTCGCAAACTATATTGAAAATCACCAAAAACCCCTGCCTTCCTCGCTTTCATCATCCAGGCTTTCTGCTTATATAACATGGGGAAATATTTCGGTCAGGACCATATTTCAGAAAACGGATGAAAAATTGCAAGCATGTGAGCTGGAGGAAGACCAGATTCAGCTAGAAGAGTTTTTATCAAAGCTTAATAAACGGGCAAAAATTTGCAGTTTGAGAATGGACGATCAGCAACAGGCAGATGTAAATGAAATCAAAAGGGATTACAATGAAGAGTGGTTTCGGCGCTGGCTTCAGGGAAGGACAGGAATCCCGATGGTTGATGCGGCTATGAGGAGTCTGGATAAAACGGGTTGGATGAACTTTCCGTTGCGGGCTATGGTTACTTCTTTTATTGCTAACACCTTATTGCTGGATGAGAAGAAGGTATCTGCTTCCCTCGCAGAGTTGTACTTAGATTATGAACCAGCTGTACATGATTTCTATATCCAGCAGCTAGTCGAGACGAAAGGGAAGATGAAAATCATAGATCCTGTAAAGGCCGGCAGACAGCTTGATCCGGATGGCACGTTCATCCGCCGATATGTGACTGAGTTAAGCAAGCTTCCGGACGAATACATACACGAACCTTGGCTATACCCTGCTTTTTATCAGCTTGGCTATGAAGCGCCAATGGTCGATGTGAAAAAGGCTTGTAAACATGCCAGGCTTCAATACCGGACCATAAAGAGCAAAGGAACTCCTGGCCGGAAAAAAGAAAAGGAAGGAGAAACCGAGCAGCTATCCTTTGATTTCTAGAGACGACTCTGCTAACTCTGTCCTCCCTTTGAAGTAGGTCAGGGAAACTCCCATAAGGGTTATCACACCGCCTGCTGCTGTTATGACTCCCGGTACTTCCCCCAGCCAGAACCAGGCGATAATGAAAGAAGCAGCAGGTGTCAGGTAAAGGGAACTTGCTGCTTCAGAGGCTCCGGATTGAGCTGTAATATAAGCTATAGCAAAGTAAGCAACCACCGTAGGGAAAAGTCCGAGGTAAATAGCACTAATCGTTGCTCCCAAGGGGGCTTCAGCTATCTGAGATCCAATTCCAGGAGCAAAGAAACCCATGAAAATGGTGGCCGCCCAAATAGTATAGGCAGTAAAAGGAAGGGCACCATACTTTTCTAAGTAATTTTTTTGGAACACAAAGTAAAGTGATTCAGATAATGAAGCAATCAATATTAACAGTACGCCAATGCCCAGCTCGAATCCACCGCCGGCCCCGATGGAAATGAGAACAATTCCTGTCATGCTGATCATGGCACCGGACCAGTACCATTTACCGGTGCGCTCCTGAAAGAACATCCTCCCTAACAATCCAATAAAAACGGGTGAAGTAGAAACAAGCAGACTTGCGGCACCTGCACTGACAGTTTGTTCACCAAAATTCAGCGCGGTTTGATAGACTGCGAATCCCAAAAATCCAAACATGAATATAACAGGCCAATCTTTTATTTCCGGAAGCTTCATTTTTGTTAATACAGCGTAGCAAAGAAGTGCCGATGACCCGACCAAAAGCCGCAAGAATGACAAGTGCTCGGGTGAATAGCCTTCGAGACCATGCCTGATCCCCGCAAAAGCCGATCCCCATAATAAAATAACGAGTAAGTGTGCTGCTGCCATTCTTATGTCCATGTAATCCACCCCTCTTAAAAACCATCCAATTTCCGTTACATATCAGTTTTATCTTTTAAATATAACTAGGTCTTGATAAAATGTATCCAACCAATAGGGGTATTTTAAAACCAACCAATTTTGAATGGAGCAGGAGACATGAAAGCGCCTAAATACAAAGTGATCATCGATTACATAAAAGAGCAGATTACAAACGGGATTTGGCCAGTTGGCAGCAGGCTCCCGAGTCAGCGAGACCTTGCAAAACAATTCGGTGTAAACAGAAGCACAGTCGTAACTGCACTGGATGAATTAGCTGCTGATGGACTTGTAGAGGGGAAGCTGGGGATGGGGACGGTGGTCGTTAACAATACCTGGACACTCATGCGGTCTGCGCCACCGGTAAATTGGAATGAACAAGTGGCACTGGGCACCCATCAGGCAAGCCTGTCGACAGTACAGGCTATAAATCTGGCAGAATCCGATGAGAATTTGATCCAGCTGAGTAAAGGGGAACTCTCCAAGGATTTATTTCCGCTGGCAGAAATGAGATCTGTTTTAACAAAGATTGGAAAGGATCTGGAGCCGTTCGGTTATGAGGATCCGAAAGGAAACCTGAAGTTGCGGGAAGAGATTGCTAGGTATCTTAATCAAAAGGGAATTATCGTCGATGCATCGTCCATTTTAATCGTTTCTGGTGCTTTACAGGCTTTGCACCTTATTTCGATTGGGTTATTGAAGAGTGAGTCAACTGTGTTCCTCGAGGATCCATCTTACTTATACTCTTTATCAACTTTCCAGTCTGCAGGGATGAAACTCCAGGGAATCCCGTTAGACAAGGATGGCATCATGCCCGGGATGATAAAGGCGTCGCATCACAGTAAGAAATCGGTGCTGTACTGCCATCCGAATTTCCATAATCCTACTGGTACTCTTATGGGCGAAAACAGAAGGCAGGAACTGCTCAAACTGGCTGAGACTGCCCAGCTTCCCATCATTGAAGATGATGTGTACGGCGATTTATGGCTGGATTCTCCTCCGCCGTCCCCCATTAAATCGCACGACCGGCACGGAAATGTTTTATATCTAGGCAGCCTTTCAAAAAGCCTGAATCCTGGATTGAGAATTGGATGGATCGCCGGGCCTCAAGCGGTCATTGATCGGCTGGCTGACCTGAAAATGCAGACTGACTACGGTTCAAGTTCTCTATCGCAGCGAGCTGCCGCAGAATGGCTGTCCAGCGGATTGTATGAACAGCATTTGGCGAATGTAAGAAACCAGCTAAGAGTACGAAGGAATGCGGCATTGGAAGCACTGGAAATACACTTAAGCCGTTATGCCGAATGGGAAAAGCCTGCTGGCGGATTTTTCATATGGGTAAAAATGAATCCTGAGATTTCATTGCCTGATTTGTACAGGAAAGCTCTCGCCAATGGGGTGCTGATCAATCCCGGGAGAATTTATGCAACCCAAAAAATGCAGCACTTCAGGCTTTCTTTTGCGAATGCACCGGTTGAGGATATAACAAAGGGAATCGCGATATTAGAATCGCTGATCGAAGACTGCTAGAATAGAAGATATATATTAATTTAAGCATGAAACAAACAAGGAGAATTAGGATTTATGAAATTAGTATCTTGGAATGTGAACGGCATCAGGGCTTGCGCTCGTAAGGGATTTTTAGAATTCTTTAAAGAAGCGGGCGCAGACCTTTTTTGTATACAGGAAACGAAGCTGCAGGAAGGCCAGATCAATCTTGATCTGGAAGGGTATCACCAGTTCTGGAATTACGCAGAAAAGAAAGGCTATTCCGGAACAGCTGTTTTTTCGAAAAAACAGCCTCTATCAGTAAAGTATGGAATTGGTTCTGCAGAACACGATCACGAGGGCAGGGCAATCACAGTAGAATTTGATGAGTTTTATCTTGTTAATGTCTATACCCCAAATTCGCAGCGTGATCTCGCGCGCCTCGGCTACCGCCTATCCTGGGAAGACAAGCTCAGGGAATACTTGCTTGAATTGGAGGATGATAAGCCGGTAATCCTTTGCGGTGATTTGAATGTCGCCCATAATGAGATTGATTTGAAAAATCCAAAACCAAACCGCGGAAATTCAGGATTTACAGACGAGGAACGCGGAAAGATGACTGATCTCCTCAGCAGTGGATTCGTTGATTCCTTCCGCCACTTGCATCCTGAGGTTAAAGATGTATACACCTGGTGGTCTTACATGAATAAAGTTAGAGAAAAGAACATCGGCTGGCGTATCGATTATTTCATTGTTTCCGAAAAACTGGCACCTGCCATCAAAGAAGCAGGTGCAGAATGCTTTGTTATGGGCAGTGACCACTGTCCCGTCACGCTTGAATTAAGCCTATAAAAGTGGATGAATCCCCTGAGTGGTACTCAGGGGATTTTTTTAGGTTATTTACCGTGTTTTAGCACAATGCTGTCTGCAGCAACACCAAGTTCAGATAGCTTTTCGCTGATTTCCCATAAAGCTGTCAGAAGCAGCTCTAAGTTCAGACAGCTTTTCGCTGATTTCATGCATAGCTGTCAGAAGTTACCCGAAGTTAAGACAGCTTTTTGCTGATTTCATACACAGCTGTCAGAAGTTGCCCCAAGTTAAGACAGCTTTTCTCTGATTTCATACAAAGCTGTCAAAAAAAGCTCCAAGTTCAGACAGCTTTTCACTGATTTCCTTCAAAGCTGTCATAAGTAGGCCCAAGTTCAGACAACTTTTCACTGATTTCCTTCAAAGCTGTCATAAGTAGGCCCAAGTTCAGACAACTTTTCGTGGATTTGCTTCAAAGCTGTCATAAGTAGCTCCAAGTTCAGACAACTTTTCGTGGATTTGCTTCAAAGCTGTCATAAGTAGGCCCAAGTT
>NZ_JAGGQM010000020.1:0-86932 GCF_018613295.1 Bacillus sp. ISL-39 | reverse complement strand
CGTTCGAGGACTTAACCAAATAGATTACTCGTTCTTCTTGTTTTCTTCTTACAAACATTATCTAGTTTTGAGGGAATAAAGTTTTTTGCGATAGCAAAATAACTATAATTACCTCTTGAAAAATGCATAAAAGGCAGTATAATAAATATTGTCCTTAAAAATTGTCTGGTGGCGATGGCGAGAAGGTCACACCCGTTCCCATACCGAACACGGAAGTTAAGCTTCTCAGCGCCGATGGTAGTTGGGGGTTTCCCCCTGTGAGAGTAGGACGCCGCCGGGCAATAATGCATGATCATTTTAGATAACTTCTAAGATGTGGCATTCGAATCATCTGCAAGAGTTATGAAAAATTACCATTATTCCGCAGTAGCTCAGTGGTAGAGCACTCGGCTGTTAACCGAGCGGTCGTAGGTTCGAATCCTACCTGCGGAGCCATTATCTCTAAATGACGAAAGTCATTTGAGCTGGCAGCAAAATGCTTCCATAGCTCAGCAGGTAGAGCACTTCCATGGTAAGGAAGAGGTCAGCGGTTCGAGCCCGCTTGGAAGCTCTGAAAATATTATTATATGGCCCCTTGGTCAAGCGGTTAAGACACCGCCCTTTCACGGCGGTAACACGGGTTCGAATCCCGTAGGGGTCACCAGATTTTTTTCGCCTAGGCGAAAAAAATTATCCTTTAAAAAAGCATCAGCGAACATATTATGGAGGATTAGCTCAGCTGGGAGAGCATCTGCCTTACAAGCAGAGGGTCGGCGGTTCGATCCCGTCATCCTCCACCAAGTTATTTCGCGGCTAGCGAAATAACATCATTAGTTTCGCGTTAACGAAAATAATCTACATTAAAATGCCGGTGTAGCTCAATTGGTAGAGCAACTGACTTGTAATCAGTAGGTTGGGGGTTCAAGTCCTCTTGCCGGCACCATCTTTCTAACTTACCTGAATAAACTTCAGCGGAAAGATGCGAGAAATCCCAAGGGATTTTGAGCATGTACCTGGTTAGGAAGTTTTAGTATGTGGAGGGGTAGCGAAGTGGCTAAACGCGGCGGACTGTAAATCCGCTCCCTCAGGGTTCGGCGGTTCGAATCCGTCCCCCTCCACCATTTTTAATACATATTAAAATTGGACAAGCTACTAATGTCCTTTTTATTTTTTTCATTGGGCTATAGCCAAGCGGTAAGGCAACGGACTTTGACTCCGTCATGCGTTGGTTCGAATCCAGCTAGCCCAGCCATTTTTGAGCCATTAGCTCAGTCAGTTGCTTGCTTCATTGATGAACTTCAGCGGCAACTTGCGAGAAAGACTGAAAGTCTTTTGAGCACAGGACCCAAGCAAAACTTGTTTAGGGTTCCATATAGATTTGAGCCATTAGCTCAGTCGGTAGAGCATCTGACTTTTAATCAGAGGGTCGAAGGTTCGAGTCCTTCATGGCTCACTCATGTTAAGACCCCTAAGAATAAACTTAATCCTTTATTTTTAGGGGTTTTATTTATATAATAAAATTATGCGGAAGTAGTTCAGTGGTAGAATACAACCTTGCCAAGGTTGGGGTCGCGGGTTCGAATCCCGTCTTCCGCTCCAAATGGGGCCTTAGCTCAGCTGGGAGAGCGCCTGCCTTGCACGCAGGAGGTCAGCGGTTCGATCCCGCTAGGCTCCACCATCACACTACATAAATACCATTTCTAGTCATAAATCCAACCGGGTTTATGGCTTTTTTTATTTTTCATTCAAAAGAGTTTAGACAAGTTTGAATGAAAAGAACCCAAAGCTGTCAAGAAAGTACTGTTATTATGACAGCTTTCAGTTGGAAAAGCTCAAAGCTGTCAAGAAAAAGCGGTTATTGTGACAGGTTTCAGGTAGTAGAGCTCAAAGCTGTCCAGAATCCTTTATTACTCCGACAGCATTTGCTTTCTCCATACATCAAGTCTATTTCCAATTCGAGGCAAAGCTGAGATAATTTTTTCCCAAGATCGATAAATTCACTCAATTCCAAACCGTATATATATTCATGAAATTGTCCAGTTGAGTCATTCGATTGAAAGCGTTTAAAATAAGGAGTAGACGAGAGATAGCAAGGGGGAGAAAACAATGAAGAAACTTTCGATTATTGGCATGCCTATGGATTTGGGTCAGATGAGAAGGGGAGTCGACATGGGCCCAAGTGCAATCCGTTATGCTGGAATAAATGAAAGACTGAGAGTGTTATTTGATGAGATTGAGGATTTGGGAGATATCGCAGTTGGCAGACCAGAGGTAAAGATTGATCCTAACAGCAATCTTCGCAACCTGGAATTAGTTGCTGAGAAAAATAGTTTGCTTGCTGATGAGGTAGACAAGATCATAGAATCAGGATCATTCCCACTTGTGTTAGGCGGCGACCATAGCATTGCGATAGGGACATTGGCAGGTGTATCCAAGCATTATAAGAACCTGGGTGTCATCTGGTATGATGCGCATGGGGACTTGAATACAGCGGAAACTTCTCCGTCTGGTAATATCCACGGAATGCCGCTGGCTGCGAGCCTGGGTTTGGGTCACGAGATGCTGACTCAATTAGGCGGGTTTGCGCCAAAAGTAAAGCCAGAAAACATTGTCATTATCGGAGCGCGTGCGCTGGACGAGGGTGAGAAAGACCTGATTAAGGAAATGGGCATTAAAGTATTCACAATGCACGAAATCGATCGTCTCGGAATGGCTGCGGTGATTGAGGAAACAGTCAACTATCTTAAAGATAAGACGGATGGTGTCCACCTTTCTCTTGATCTGGATGGGCTGGATCCAACAGATGCACCGGGTGTCGGTACGCCGGTAACCGGAGGCATCAGCTATCGTGAAAGCCACCTGGCTATGGAGATGCTGGCTGAATCAAAAATCATCACATCAGCTGAATTTGTCGAAGTCAACCCAATCCTTGATGAAAAGAACAAGACAGCTGTCGCGGCAGTGGCATTGATGGGGTCTTTATTTGGTGAAAAACTTTTGTAATGCCGATATAGTTTGGGAATAGGGTCATATTAGTGAAAAAAATAGGAGCAGCGGCCAGGTGGCTGCTGCTCTCTTATTATTAATATAGGAATGTCTTTTTTGAAGATAAGTGATAATATTTATTTAGTAAATGGTCGAGTTTAGTGCTGATGTCTACAACCCGTTGATTTGACAGCGAGGTTTTTGCAGCTAGTTCAACCATTTCTTTACGGCAATTTTCAATATCCTTCAGCAATGTTTCTGCACACATTGATTAACTTCCTCGCTTTCACAGAAATATAGTTCATTTATACCCCTGAAAAAAACTTTTTAAACCAAACTGGTAAAAATTTGTTAATATTGACTTAGCGTGTTTTTTAGCTTTTTTCGCAAATAAGTCAGTTAGTAGATGATTTTGTCAATTACATACATAAATAAAGTTTTTATAAAAAAAACGAAACCTTTTACGGAATCGATTCGTATATCGATTAGCCGCATGAAGCGCGGAGGTAAACTAATGGAGACAATCGTAAAACACAGAATAAAGCAAGTACTCAAGGGAGACCAGAATGCCTATGGAGAGATTGTTGAGGTATACAAGGACAAGGTATTTCAACTTTGCTACCGTATGCTCGGGAATCGGCACGAGGCAGAAGATATTGCACAGGAGGCTTTTATCCGTGCATATATCAATATTAACAGCTTCAATCAAAACTTGAAGTTTTCTACATGGCTGTATAGAATAGCTACTAACCTATGTATTGACCGGATCCGCAAAAAGAAACCAGATTATTTCCTTGATGCGGAGGTACCTGGAACAGAAGGCTTGACGATGTATTCCCAGGTTCCATCTGAAACACCCTTACCAGAGGATGAAGTAGAAAGTATCGAATTGCAGGATACCATCCAAAAGGAAATTTCAAAACTACCCGATAAATATCGGTCTGTAATCGTATTAAAGTATATTGAAGAACTCAGCCTGAATGAGATCAGTGAAATTCTGGATTTGCCGCTTGGCACCGTGAAGACGAGGATCCATCGAGGAAGAGAAGCCTTAAGGCAGCAGTTGCGACACGTATAAGGTGAGGTGAAAGAATATGAAATGTTCCGAACAAATTATCGACTATATGCATGAATATTTAGATGAAGAAATCTCCGAAGAACATGAAAAGATATTAAGAGAGCATCTGCAAAGCTGTTCAGATTGCCAGGAATACTTCAGGGAGCTGAATAAATCAATCGCTCTTGTACAGAGCACCTCCCATATCCAGGCACCAGATGATTTTACTTCAAAAGTGATGGCCGGCCTGCCGAAGGAAAAGAAAAAGACGGAAATCCAACGTTGGTTCAGGAGCCATCCATTGTTAACAGCTGCCTCGCTTTTCCTGGCGTTAATGACTGGCAGCGTTTTTTCGACTTGGAATGAAGAACACCAGTTTTCCGTATCGAAGCAGCCTAATCTGATTGTTGAAAATGATACAGTAATCGTGCCTGAAGGGGAAGTCGTCAAGGGTGATGTCGTTGTCAGGAATGGCAAGGTGAAAATTGAAGGCGAGGTCCAGGGTAATGTCACAGTGATTAACGGTGAGAAATACATGGCTTCAGCAGGCAATGTCACTGGTGAAATAACAGAGGTCAATGAAGTGTTCGAGTGGATCTGGTACCATATTAAGAAGACAGCTAAAAATACGGCAGATCTTTTTGAGAACGACGAAAAGGAACAGTCATTCCAATAGGAATGGCTGTTTTTTAAGGCCCCTTTTTGCAAGGATTGGTTGGGGGTCAGCAGACAAGTGCACTGCAGTGGACATCATTATAATTTGAACAAAGCTTATGGTATAATAAAAAAGTTACCTTTGTTTATAGCTGAAACAGATTGGTCCTCTTTTGTATTTTTTACAAAGGGCGATTTTGCATTGTATGATTTTTACACCGCATTTCGAAAGGCTTCGGAGACCTTTCTTTCTGCTCCTTAACTGGCTGTGCACTCGAAAACCCTGAAGCCGATTTTTTACTTTTCTATAGTTAACAACAAAGTTACGAAAGAAGCCTTTTAAAAAGGCTGATGAACCTTCAGGGCAGTTTCATAGACATCTGAAGGAGCCTTACTAAACTACTGGAGGAAGTGCAATGTCGTTTGCGGATTTCGATTTTTTAGAATATCTAGCTAATATTGTTGACATTCTCCTGGTTTGGTTCGTCATTTATAAGCTGATTGCAATTATTCGAGGTACGAAGGCTGTCCAGCTTTTAAAAGGGATTTTTGTCATCCTGATTGTAAAGTTTATCAGTGATTACTTCGGCTTGAATACGCTCAGCTGGATGATGGAACAAGTACTAACCTGGGGATTCCTGGCCATTATCATCATCTTCCAGCCCGAATTGCGGCGGGCACTCGAACAGCTCGGCAGAGGGCGGCTTTTTTCCAGATCAGGTCTGCAGGAAGAGGAAGACGAAGAGAAGATGGTGGAGGCCATTATCAAGGCAACCGATTATATGGCTAAGCGCCGGATCGGGGCATTGATCTCAATTGAAAGAGAAACAGGAATGAGTGATTACATAGAGACAGGCATCCAGCTTCAATCAAAAATCTCTTCTGAACTGTTGATTAATCTTTTTATACCGAATACGCCGCTTCATGATGGAGCTGTAGTGATACAGAAAAACATTGTTGCCGCGGCTGCTTGTTATTTGCCGCTGTCGGAAAGTCCGTTCATTTCGAAGGAACTGGGTACAAGGCACAGGGCCGCGCTCGGAATCAGTGAAGTAACCGACAGTATCACGATTGTCGTATCTGAGGAAACAGGGAATGTATCGGTTACCCGAAATGGCGAACTTTACAGGGACTTGAGCGGGGAAACGCTAAGGGAACTGCTCACAGCCGAGCTGGTTTCGCCATCAAGAATCAAGCAGGCAGCTTCTACCCGCTGGAATTGGAGGGGGAAGAAAAATGGATAAATGGATGGATAATCCCTGGTTCATAAAAGTCGTTGCTCTGGTTCTTGCTGTCTTGCTGTTTGGATCTGTACCTAAAAACGATCCAGATAAGCCTGGCGATGTGAATGTACCATCAGATGAAAAGGTAGAGACGGTTGAAGACGTGCCGGTAAAAAGGATTTATGATACCGATACTTTGGTAGTATCCGGGGTTCCTGAAACAGTTTCCGTAACGCTTCAAGGACCGAAAAATCTTGTGCAGCAGGCGAAGACACTGAGGAATTTCGAGGTGTTCGTTGATTTAACAGATGCCGAAATCGGCAATCAGCGGGTCCCGATCACGATTAAAGATGTCTCAGACCGCCTGACCGTTACCATCGAACCTGGGTATGCAAATGTGTCAATCCAGGAGAAGGTTACGAAGGAATTCAGTGTGGAGGCGGAATTCAACGCGAATATAGTGGAGGAAGGTTATATAGCTGAAAAGCCGTCGGTAAAACCTAATAAAGTCCAAATAACAGGTGCAAAGGATGTTATCGACAGAATCACTTATGTGAAAGCAACTGTCAATTCTTCGGGGAAGGTATCAGACACCATCACACGAGAAGCAAGTATTCTTGCTCTGGATAAAGATATGAATAAACTTGATGTTGTTGTCGAACCTGGCGTTGTCGAGGTAACGATCCCGATTAAAAGCTCAAGCAAAAAGGTACCAATTGATATTGTCCGGAAAGGAACTCCTCCAAGCGGGGTAACAATCGATTCAATCACTTTGGAAACGAAGGAAGCTGAGATCATCGCTGACCCAAGCGTTCTTGAGAAATTTGATCGTGTCAGGGTCGAAGTGGATGTGAGCAAGATTGAGGAGGATACGGATATCACCCTTCCAGTCATTATTGGCGAAGGAATTGTCCGGGTTTCGCCTGAAACGGTAAAAGTGGCCGTAAAAGTCACAAAGGCTTCCGAGATAAACATTTCTAATGTTCCAATTGAAATTGATGGGATGGATACCGGCTATGAAGTCAATTTCCTTGATCCCGCAGACGGCCAGACAAATTTGATCGTTTCTGGACCGAGTGATATTGTTTCGGCTCTGTCACCCGATGATTTTAAAGTCTTGATCGATGTGTCGGAGCTTGAGGAAGGGAATCATGAAGTCGAGATGAAGGTGACAGCACCTCAAAATATAACGTGGAAACTGGCTAAAGAAACGGCCAGTATATCGGTTGCGAAAAAAGATGCGTAATGACTGCAATTTTTCATACAAGGAGAGATTCTAAGAATGGGTAAATATTTCGGTACAGACGGAGTACGTGGTGTTGCGAACAGCGAATTAACGCCAGAATTAGCTTTCAAGCTTGGCCGCTTCGGAGGCTATGTCCTTACAAAGGAGCATGATCGCCCTAAGGTGTTGATCGGAAGGGACACACGTATTTCCGGACATATGCTTGAAGGAGCGCTGGTAGCCGGTCTATTATCAATCGGAGCGGAAGTCATGAGGCTCGGCGTTATCTCAACTCCAGGAGTGGCCTATTTAACGAAGGCCCTTGGCGCGCAGGCTGGCGTCATGATTTCGGCCTCTCACAATCCGGTAGCGGATAATGGAATTAAATTCTTTGGGCCAGATGGATATAAGCTATCTGATGATCAAGAGAATGAAATCGAACAATTGATGGATATGGACAAAGATGAGCTGCCTCGTCCTGTAGGTGCTAACCTTGGACAGGTAAATGATTACTTTGAAGGCGGCCAAAAGTACCTTCAGTATCTAAAGCAATCTGTAGATGAAGAGTTCACAGGTCTGCATATCGCGCTTGACTGCGCACATGGGGCAACCTCATCATTGGCTACGCATTTGTTTGCTGACCTTGATGCTGATACTTCTACAATGGGCGCATCGCCTAATGGCTTGAATATTAATGATGGTGTCGGATCGACACATCCGGAAGCCCTTGCTGAATTCGTAAAGGAAAAGGGAGCAGATTTAGGCCTTGCTTTTGATGGAGATGGCGACCGCCTGATTGCGATTGATGAAAAAGGAAACATCGTTGATGGCGACCAGATCATGTATATTTGCGGAAAATTCATGAAGGAACGCGGCCAGCTGAAACAGGGTACTGTGGTATCGACTGTGATGAGCAATCTTGGTTTTTACAAAGGCCTTGAGGAACATGGAGTTCAAAGTGTTCAAACAGCGGTCGGCGACCGTTATGTAGTGGAAGAAATGAAGAAGAACGGATATAATCTCGGCGGCGAGCAATCCGGCCATATCATCTTCCTGGATTATAACACCACCGGTGACGGGCTGCTTACAGGCTTGCAGCTTGCCAACATCATGAAAGCAACAAATAGGCCGCTTTCTGAGCTGGCAGGGGAAATGAAGAAATTCCCTCAGGTTCTTGTGAATATCAGAGTGACGGATAAACACCACGTAACTGATAACGAGAAGGTAAAAGAAGTAATCGAACAAGTTGAAGCAGAAATGAACGGCAACGGCCGTATCCTTGTTCGTCCTTCAGGTACCGAGCCATTGGTGCGTGTCATGGCAGAAGCAGCCACAGCAGAGCTTTGCGAAGAATATGTAAGACGAATTGCTGTCGTTGTTGAAGAAGAAATGGGATTAAAAGAATAGGAATCAGTCATATGCATAAGGGCTCCGACACATAAATGAGCTCTTATGCATATTTATTTAGGAAGGGAGTTTTTAGTCGGCCGGTATAGGGTAATTGTACGGGAGGGCTGTTTTCCTTTGTTTTCTATTGACGGATAGATACGTATCATGTATGATAATCCTGTTTTTGCAAATAAGGCGGATTGTGCAGCATAAGCCTTAAAAACAAATTTTATCGAAAGGTGTGCAGAGGTAGATCAATGGAAAACTAAAGCGCCAGGACTAATCCTTGACCGAAAATGTGGATTAGTTGACGAGGTGGAGGTTTATCGAAGTTTCGGCGGATGCCTCCCGGCTGAAAGCACAGCCGCGAATTCCATCTTCAAAACATTAGGGCAACTTAATGCACAAAAAGATGGGGATGCTAAAACTAAAGAGGATTGGATTTACGAAGTCTGACCTCAAACCAATTATATGAGATAAGGGGGCAAGCTGCCCCTATTTAAGAGGCTTCTTGTCCCCTGTCGTACAGGAGGAATAGAAGTTATGTGTGGAATCGTTGGATATATCGGAAATAATGACTCGAAAGAGATTTTATTAAGAGGTCTGGAAAAGCTTGAGTATAGAGGGTATGACTCTGCGGGGATCGCAGTCATGAACGAAAAGGGAGTTCATGTTTTTAAAGAAAAAGGACGCATTGCCGACCTGCGCAATGCAGTGGACAATGATGTGATGGCTAACGCAGGTATCGGCCATACTCGTTGGGCGACTCACGGTCCTCCAAGCAAGGTGAACGCTCACCCTCACCAGAGCTCAACTAGCAGACTGACTCTTGTCCACAATGGCGTTATCGAGAACTACGATCTATTAAAGCGCGAGTACTTGCAGAATGTCGAATTGAAAAGTGAAACAGACACTGAAATTATCGTCCAGTTAATCGAACTGTTCGTAAACGAAGGTCTGAGCCTGGAAGAAGCCTTCCGAAAGACGCTGACAATTTTACATGGTTCCTATGCACTTGCCCTGATAGACGAGCAAAACGAAGACACGATTTTTGTGGCGAAAAACAAGAGCCCGCTTCTTGTCGGCCTTGGCGATGGCTTCAATGTTGTTGCCAGTGACGCAATGGCAATGATCCAGGTAACTAACCAGTATGTTGAACTGATGGATAAAGAGATGGTGATTGTTACTAAGGAAGAAGTGACAATCAAGAACCTTGAAGGAGAAGTGGTTTCACGTGCTCCTTACACAGCAGAACTTGATGCAAGCGATATTGAAAAGGGAACATATCCACACTACATGCTCAAAGAAATCGACGAGCAGCCGCTAGTGATGCGCAAAATCATCCAAAACTATCAGGATGGCGAAGGCGCCCTTGAAATCGACTCTGACATCGTTTCTGCGATGAAGGAAGCAGACCGCATCTACATTATCGCTGCTGGTACTTCATATCATGCAGGTCTTGTCGGCAAGCAGTTCATCGAAAAATTGGCGAAGATTCCTGTTGAAGTTCATATCTCAAGTGAATTCGGCTACAATATGCCACTTCTATCTGAGAAGCCATTATTCATCTTCATTTCACAGAGCGGAGAAACTGCGGACAGCCGCCAGGTTCTTGTTCAAGTGAAGGAAATGGGCTACAAGGCTTTGACGATTACGAATGTTGCTGGTTCAACTCTTTCCCGTGAAGCAGACTACACTCTTCTTCTTCACGCTGGTCCTGAAATTGCGGTCGCTTCAACAAAGGCATATACAGCTCAGCTTGCTGTCCTGGCAATTTTAGCAGAAGTAACAGCTCGCGGAATTGGCCACGAAGTTAACTTCGACCTTGTACAGGAACTGGGAATCGTGGCGTCAGCGATGGAAGCTCTTTGCGATGACAAAGAAGAATTCGAAAGCATCGCGCGCGAATACCTGACTGTTACAAGAAACGCATTCTTCATCGGACGCGGAATCGACTTCTACGTGGGCCTTGAAGGCGCGTTGAAGCTGAAGGAAATTTCGTACATCCAGGCTGAAGGCTTTGCTGGGGGAGAACTGAAGCACGGAACAATTGCTTTGATTGAAGAAGGCACACCAGTCATCGCCCTTGCAACACAAGAATTCGTCAACCTGAGCATCCGTGGAAACGTCAAAGAAGTCGTTGCCCGTGGAGCAAACCCGTGCATCATTTCCATGAACGGACTGGAAACAGACGAAGACCGCTTCGTCATCCCAGAAGTGCACAGCCTATTAACACCTCTTATCTCAGTAATCCCGCTGCAGTTGATCTCATACTACGCAGCGCTGCACCGCGACTGTGACGTCGATAAACCACGTAACTTGGCTAAATCAGTTACGGTTGAATAAATAAATGTGTTGGAACCCAGTCAGCTGTATCGTGATAACAAAGTACTATACTGAATAAAAAAGTTATATACTCTAAAAAAAAGTTGAATACTGCTTTTCGTTTAGAGAATTTCCAAAATCAAGTGTAAGGATGTTTAGTTTGAAAATAAAAATACAAATGAATTTTAAACTAAATAAATTTCGCCCTCTGCTCTAATTAGAGCAGAGGGTTTTTTTTATGTCGTATCTCCCCTTGGTAACGATTAATGGATACGTTTAAAGAATGATGACATACGTAATAAATGAAAGTGAGTCTAAATAATGATTGGATATTTTCCTCGTCCCTATAAAGATGAAGTTATCTATAGCGTTGTTGCTAGGTATCACCATCATATGGGGAATACATCAAGATTACAGACACTGAAGGAACTATTTTCTTCTGGGAAGATTTCTGTGACCACAGAATACCTAAGTAATCTGACCTCAGTTAGTTCAAAAATCGCTCATTTCTCTAAGGGTTATACTGAATGGAACTTATTTAAATACAATACAACAATTCCACTATATTACCCGTTTATTGAAAAAAAAGAGCCAGAGTTTCGGTTATCAAACATTTATAGGAGTAGAAAAAGAAAGAATGATGTTCCTCATAAAGAACAATTACATTATTGCTTGGATTGTTTAATTGAACAAGTCGAGGAATTAGGAGAGGGGTATTGGAATAGATGGCATCAAATACCCGGTATTTTTGTTTGTATAAATCATAAGACCCCTTTGTTAACAAACCAAACTAATATTGAGAAACAAAAAATAAATGGATTTGTACTGCCCAATCATAATAATGAAGGGGTGAATTCATCATTGAAGAAATTAGAGAATATTGAAAAGCATATAGCGGTTGCTGAGGATGTAAAACACCTTTTTAATTTAAGTTCCTGTTTTCTAAAGAAGGAGATGTATAGAAAATATTTAGCAATTTTAAAGATAAAAGGTTTGGCTTTTCCTATATCTCAAATGAGAAATAAATTATCAGCATTATTAATCAGTACATATGGTGAAGAATTTTTAACATTACTCAATTCAAATGTGAAGAAACATAATTGGATAAATAGATTGTTTCATGAAAAAAAATTATTTGATATTCATCCCATTAGGCATTGTTTAATAATGAGAGCATTATCTGGATCAGTAGAGGGGTTTCTTGAATACAGCGAACAGTTTGAACCATTTGGTAAAGGCCCTTGGATTTGTTTGAATCCATTATCAGACCATTATACAGAGAAGGTTGTCAAAAATGTTCATGTTTCAACTCACAATGGAAACAGGAGAATTCAAGGGGACTTTATTTGTAAATGTGGTTATGTTTATAGGCTTCGGCAAGGAGAAATTGACCCACAAAGTATTAAGTATTTTAGTAATCGTGTAATGAAAAAGGGGGAGCTTTGGGAAAAAAATTTTTATGAAATGGTTAGTTCCGGAATGAATAATGCTGAGATAGCAGAAAAAACAAAATTAAGTATACCTACAATCAGAAAAATTAAAAAAGAGGGAGTGGATCCAATTCAGAATGCATTGGTAAAGAAAGAAAGCCAAACAAAAGGATGGAGAAAAAAGAAGACAAAAGCATATCGTATCCTATGGAATCAAGCATTGAAAGATTACCCTAATTATTCTAGAAAGGAATTGGCAGATTTGAATAGAGCTGCATATGCATGGCTCCATCAATTTGATTCTGCTTGGCTTGAAAATAAGTCGCCAAAGTCCCAAAAAGGTTACAAAAAGAAAGAGAAGCAGGCCTATGAGAAAGAGGATTTGGCTATGTTGGAACAAGTAAAAAATATTCATAATGATTGGGCGAAAAATGAAGTGATTGTTGGAAAACTCAAAAGAAAATCGTATTCTGCTTTTTGTGATTTGTTAGGTAAAACAACAATTAACAAAGAAAAGTATCCCTTAACTAATCATTTCGTTCAAGCTATACAAGAGTCAGTAGAGGAATTTCAAATCAGAAGAATAGACATAACTCTAAGCAAAAACTATTCCAACATACCTGTCACAAAATATCGGTTAACCGAGAAATTAGGAATCAGGAGGAGTATAAAGCCACTGGTTGAATCCTATCTTATCGAAAGACTTGAAAAGCATAACGACGAAGTAAACAAACTAGGTAGTCAAAAGGGAGTAATAATAAATGGCGAAACGTAAGGGTACTTGGACAGAGGATAAGGTAGCGCGTTATATAAAAGAAGGAAGGGGAAGTGGAGAGTTAAGCGGTTATAAACCGTGGTTAACGAATCAGGATTTCCCCTCCGAGGGTCGAACACATCGGATCAAAGGATGGAAGAGTAACCGGGAGCATCAGCTGTTTTCTGATATTGAAAGGAATTATTTTTATATTCTTGAATGGGCTGAGAATGTAATTGATATTAGAGAACAGTATCCACTTGATAGAGAGAAAACGATTAAAATAGCGGACAACAAACATTTAGTCCATTCAATTGATAAAAAAACGGGATCGCCAATTGTAATGACTACAGACTTTTTAATAACGCTTAGAGACGAAAAGGGTATTAGATTTATTGCAAGGACTATAAAGCCTGCAGCAAAATTAAACGATAAACGTGTTATTGAAAAGTTAGAAATCGAACGGCAATATTGGGAGGATGAAAAAGTTGATTGGAGCATAGTTAGTGAACTTGACATTCCTAGTACCCTTTGGAGAAATATTGAACTTATTCATCCTCATTATGAATTAGAGGAACAAGGTGTGTTGTTGGCCGAAACCCTATACTGCATATTAGTAAAGGAACAGGGCCGGTTATTAAATGTGTTAAATGCTTTTGACTTTAATTATAGTTTGGAAGCTGGTAGCGCACTAGCTATGTTTAAGCATTTATTGGCTAAGAAGATTATAAGACTAGATATGCAGCAAAAAATAAACTTAAAAATGGAAATTGGAGACCTTAGCTTTGAGGGATTAGTGGAAGAAGGAGATTTACCGTATGGAAATATACTCTAATGAAATTTTAGTATATGTAACAGATGGCAAGAAATATAGAGTATTGTGGGTTGATCCTAATAATCAATACACTTTTTTAATTGATATAGAGGATAATAAGGCTCTTCCTTTGATTAGAAAGGTTAATGATATTGTTGAAGATATAATACAAGAAACAATAATTAAAGAAAGAAAAAGTTCTTTAATGATTGATAGTGAGGATGGAATTGGTAAAAGGGCTTTAGAGATAAGAGATAAAGCATGGGATATTATAAAAGATGCAGTAATTCAAGAACCGAATATTTACATTGCAGAAAAAAGAGGAAAAATAATTAAGACTTTATTGGGAAAACACGTAATAACTAAGGCTACATTATATAAATATCTCCGTAAATATTGGCAAAGGGGAAAAACTCCCAATGCATTAATAGCTGATTATAATAATTCAGGAGGTAAAGGTAAACCAAAGGTAGCGAAGACAAAAATGGGGAGACCAAGTAAATTCCCTGAATTAGAATCCAATGTAATTGTAGATGAGGAAATAAAAAGGATATTCAGGGTATCACTAAATAAATATTACTTTAATAAAGATAAAAATAGCTTACCATTCGCATATAAAATGATGGTGCGGGAGTTTTTTACTAAAGATTTTTATTATGAAAATGGTAAGCAAAATTTAGTGTTAAAAGATTCTCAAGATATCCCATCAATATATCAACTGAGGTATTTCTTAAAAAAAGAATATACGCAAAAGGAAAAAGTTATATCGAGAGTTGGTAAAAATCATTTCGAAAAAAACTATCGTGAATTGCTTGGTAATTCCACTTTTGAGTCTATTGGACCGGGGTCTAGATTTCAAATTGATGCAACTATAGGAGATGTCTATTTAATTTCTGAATATAATCCAAATTGGATAATAGGCAGACCTGTGATTTATTTCGTGATTGATGTTTTTAGTCGAATGATTGTTGGTTTATATGTGGGTTTAGAAGGGCCATCGTGGTATGGGGCTATGATGGCGATCGCAAATACCGTTAGTGATAAAGAACAGTTCTGTGAGCGATATGATATAAAAATTTCAAAAAAGCATTGGCCAAGTGAACATTTGCCTGATATGTTGCTAGCCGATAGAGGTGAGTTTGAGGGGTACAATGCAGATAGGTTAATCAATGCATTTAATTTACATGTAGAAAATGCAGCACCATATCGTGCTGATTGGAAAGGAATAGTTGAAAAATACTTTGATATTATCCAACAGAGAGTAAAACCTTTTTTGCCGGGATATGTAGAGAAAGATTTTAAAGAAAGAGGAGCTAGGGATTATCGTTTAGACGCTAAGTTAACAATTAAAGACCTTACTAAAATAATTATTGCAGAGGTTCTACATCATAATAACTATCATTATTTGTCTAGTTACCCTAGAGATGAAGATATGATAAATGACGATGTAAAACCAATACCGATCGAATTATGGAATTGGGGAATCAAAAACCGGTCAGGAAAGTTAAGGTATCATTCTCCAGACACAGTTAAACTGCATTTACTTCCACAAGAAAATGCTACAGTTACTGAAAAAGGAATTCGTTTCCGGAGTAAGATGCACTACAGTTGTGAAACAGCAATTAAAGAATCATGGTTTTCCACTTCAAGAATCAACGGTGTATGGCGGGTGAAAATAGCTTACGATCCACGTGATATGTCAAAAATTTATTTGCTCAAAAAAAATGGAATGGATTTTGAAGTTTGCCATTTATTAGAGCATGAAGAGAGATATAAAAATAAAACAATAGACGACATAAACTACTTACTTGAATCAGAAAAATTAATGGCAAAAAGCAATGAACATAAACAATTACAAAGTGAAATCAATTTAATAAATCAATTAGATGATATCGTAAAATCCTCCATAAAAAAAGCAGATGAGAAACTTATACATGAAGTAAGTAAATCGAAAAGAGTAAAATCTATATCTGATAATCGTAACTTCGAAAAAGAAAAACGGAGGGAACAGGAGAAATTTAATCTTTTACAGTCAGCAAAAAACAAAGAAGATAATAAAGTAATAAGCGAAAAAAATGATTCGGAAAATGAAATTGTCCCAAGAGATTATAGTAGAAAATCTATTAAAGAACTCATGAAACACAAAATAAATAAAAAATAGGAGATTCATAAATGAATAATCAGGAGGGTTTTGAACCTATATTCCAAAAGGCAATTTATATTGATCAAGAAATTGAAGAGTATGCTGGTAATCCATTAATTGAAGCCTTACCACCAATCTTGTCAGTCGGTCAAGCATATGAACAATTATGTAGTAAACCACATTTTGATGAAAGAGAGCGTGATCTATCAGAAGAATTGAGATACCATATGCTATTTCGTCTTCAAAGATTCTTTCAACCAGTTACAAAACATCTAGATTTAGAGATGAGATTATCTAGATTAATTCGATCAGGTTATTCTTATAGAAACCCCCTCGATAGCAATGAAACGAGATTTTTAAGAGGGGCAAAAATTCCTACATCCTCTGCAAGTTTTACACTAATGGGTTTCTCAGGAATAGGTAAGTCATCCGCTGTTGAAAGTGTACTTTCGCTCTACCCTCAAGTTTTGTTACATAGCGATCCTGTTAATAGGCTACAAGTAGTTTGGTTAAAGTTGAATTGCCCGCATGATGGATCGTTGAAAACACTGTGTATGGACTTTTTCTCTAAAATGGATGGGATACTGGGAACAAGTTACCTTAAAAAATTTGGCAACCCAAGGAATAATATTGGCTCTTTAGTACTTCAAATGGGAAGGGTAGCTAGAATTCATTGTCTGGGTGTTCTAATTATTGATGAAATCCAACATTTACTTACTGCAAAGGATAAGGGTTCTGAAAAGATGATGAACTTTTTTGTAACACTTATTAATGAGATAGGGATACCTGTTTTGTTGATCGGCACGATGAAAGCAAGAGCGATATTACAACAGGATTTTAGGCAAGCACGTAGAGGAAGTGGGATAGGTGATATGGTGTGGGAGCAAATGAAGTTTGACGATGATTGGGATATGTTAATTGAGGAAATGTGGAAATATCAATGGACAAAAAAAGATGCAGTGTTAACTAATGAATTACGCAGGACTTTATATGATGAAAGTCAGGGGATAGTTGATATTGCAGTCAAATTGTTTTCACTTGCCCAGAGCCGTGCAATAGAGACAGGAATAGAATTCATTACACCTGAAGCTATTCGCAAGGTAGGCAAGGAAGATTTGAAACTGGTACAGCCTATGTTGAAGGCATTAAGATCAGGTTTAGAATCAGAAATAACCAAGTATGAAGATATAACTCCAATGGATTTAAAAGGGTTTTTAGAACAAAGAAAATCAAAAATAGATATACGGGCAACTAGACAGAAACAAAAAGAGAAACAACAAAAACAAAAAGAACAATTTGAAATTTCTCAAATGGAAAATGCAATTTCAGCTTTAGTATCACTTGGTACTCAACCGAAATTGGCAGAGGATGTGGTTAGGAGAGTACTAAGAGAAAATAAATTAGATAGTTCAACGGAAATATTACTATTTGCATTGAAAATAATTGATGATAAAAAGGCAAATCAAAAAGAAAAACATAAATCCAAAGAAATAGTGAAATCAGTTAATAAACTAGCAGGAGTGATTGAAAAGGGAACTAAAGAGAAGAAATCTCCGCATGAGGCGCTTAAAGAGGAAGGTTACATAAAGCTCCCTTTGAAAGAGTTTATCATTTAGGCGGTGATGATGTGATAGGATTTATACCAAAATTGTATCCCGATGAACTATTGTATAGTTTAATTGCACGTTATCATTTCTATTCGTTAAATAACAGTACAAAACAAACAGCAAATGAATTATTTGGATTAAAAAGTATTATAGCTACACCAGATTTACCTATAAATATCAAGAGGTTATATGATTGTATTAAGATTTTTTCTGAAATGACCATTGAAGAATTAATATCAAAACATACATTTTTTAATTTCTACACAACATTTATAGATTCTCAAGATAGAGATTTTGTAAAAAGTGCAATGGTAAATGGTCAATATAAAGGTGCAATTCATATGAAAACTGGAGTTATGGCAAGCACTTTAAAAGAAAAGAAGTATTTTTACTACTGTACTAAATGTGTAAAAGAAGAGATTAATCATCTAGGAGAGAGCATTTGGCATTTGTCACATCAATTACCGGGTGTATTAGTTTGTATAAAGCATAAAGAAACATTAAAGGAAAGCAATATAGCTTTCCGTTCTAAACACCGCTTTGAATTCTATACACCACCCGTAGAAAATGACCTTCAGTATAATACTTCTGTAGGAGAAACCATTTATGATGAAAAATTATTATTAATTGCTAATGAGTGTATAGAGCTGGCAACCCAAAACTTTAGTATTGATATGAAAGAACTCCAAAAGATATACAAAGGGATATTATTTAAAAAGGGTTATATAAGCAGATATAGGATAGATCAGCAAAAGCTCGCTAGCGACTTTGAGAAATTCTATGGGAGAGAATTACTGGATACCCTTCAATCAAGTATAAATTATGATAATCCTTCATGTTGGCTAAAAGCTATAACAAGAAAACATAAAAAAACATTTCACCCTATTCGGCACATTCTTTTAATTCAGTTTTTTCAAGAATCTTTAAGTTCAATTCAGAAAATGCAAGACAATAATGAGCCAATGCCCTTCGGTAAAGGCCCTTTCCCATGTCTAAATAAGGCTGCGGATCATTTTAAGGAATTAGTTATTACTAATATTACAAAAAAAGTATGCGGTAAAACTAAATTACCAGTAGGAGTTTTTAAATGTAACTGCGGATATCACTATTCACGAAAAGGGCCAGACACAAATCAAAAGGAGCTCTATAAAATAGGGCGTGTTATTCAATACGGAGAGGTTTGGACTGGTGTAGTACACAAGTTAATTAATATCAATAAGTTAAGCTATAGTTCTGTTGCAAGACATTTAGGAGTTGATACAAATACCATTATTAAATATTCAAGAAAAAAAATTACCCCACTAGAGAAAAAAGAGGATGAAAAAAACGTATCAAAAATGATTAGTGATAAGCAGAAAGAATGGCTTGGTTTAATTTCCGAATACGGACATTTGGGTGTTACTAAGATGAGAGAAATGAATCCTGCTTTATATGGTTGGCTTTACCGTAACTGTAAGGTATGGCTCCAAATAAATTCTCCAAAGAAAGCAAATAAGATAAATAAAAAACGAAGAATAAACTGGGAAAAGAGAGATAGAGAGTTAGCAAACCAAATAGAGGCTATTGTAAAGGATATAATGGAAAGGAAGCCACCAAAACGTGTAACAATTGGATTGATTGGAAGAGAGATTAATAAACAAGCAATCATAGAAAAACATATGGATTTACTTCCTATAACTAAGAAGCTAATGATGAAGCTAGTGGAGGATATACCAACATTTCAAATCAGAAGAATTAATTATATTGCAAACCAATTAAATGAACAAAACGTTCATGTACCAATTTGGATGGTTCGCCGAAAAGCAGGGTTGAAAGGGAAATTGGATTTCATGGTGGAGGAAGCATTGAAACAAATATAAGAACGAAGACCCACCCTTTTTTTATCTCTTGGTAAGATAACTTTCTTTATTACCCATCATTCTATTAATGTAGGAGATTTATTGTTATTGATAATAAATCCTTTAAGGAGAAATAAAATGAGTCATAAAGTCACTGTCGATTTAGATAGATCCTTATATGAAAAGTTAGTATGGATTAGTGATGTTTCCGATATCCCGATAGATAAATTATTAATTTTGGCAGCACGTGAAACGTATGTTAATGAGGAGTTAGAGAGCAGCAAAACGAAACAAGATAGCTTATTGGCGAATATAGACAACTGGTTAGATAATATTAGAGAGGGGACAGCAACAAACGAAGACTTTAATCTAGCTAAAGAGTCTGCTTCCAAGTTACAGAAAGAAATTCGAAAGACAAGACTGAAAATAAAGAACAGAGCCACATTACTTGAGTAGTGTGGTTCTGTTCTTTACTGGTCTACCTTCTCAAATGAAATATATTTTATTATTTCTAATGCTTTAACCATTTGGAACAGTCTGAGAACATCCTTTTTTGATATAGATTCATAATTAAAACTTCCGTGCATAACCCAGTTACGATTAATGTGTTCCGGATGGGCATCCCATGAAGGTTTAAATACTTCTTGGTACACATAGAACACTCTTCTAAAAAAAAGTAAATTTATAGCTAGTTCATCCTCTTTGCTTTCAACATAATCTGAAAGTTTTGCGTATAGCTTATTTTTTTGATAGCGTAACTGGGGTTTTAAAGTTAAATCAATCTTATAATCATGAAATGTTGTACTGATTAGTCCCTCTATTACAGCAAATAAGGGGAAGGAAGCAAGAGCGTATTGCTCAGATCTATATGCACAATAAGCTTGATCTATAATGGAGGCATACTTGCAGTAAACATTGTCTTTTTTAAATAAATCCATATATCTAGGTAAATTCTCTTCTACAATAGATTCTATCATTTTAAAAGTTATATTTGGGTTTTCATCCATATTCAAATTATCAAATATAAACTGATCAACAGCCCATAATTCTTTATCATAACGCCCCATTATTTCTTCGTATTCTTCAAGTCTTGCTCTTAATCCCTCTCTGATACCTTCCCCAATTGAGTTAACCATTTTTTGAAACAAATAAGGAATAGTAGTGGTGAACTCCATATTAACTTTAATTGCTCTTTGAAATGCAGCAGCAAATGTTTCGGCAGAACTTTTAGCAGTTTCATTTAGTTTCTGGAGAGCCTTTGTAACTTCTGGGTCTAACTGAAAAGATGGAAGCTGAAGATACTGTAACTTTTCATCAATCTCTTTTAACTGTGCAGAAATGTTTCCATGAACTTTTTTATTAGCTTGAATAATTTCAGCTAATTTAAGGTCTTTGCTCAATGGTTTACCTCCCAGCTGGCTCACTATGAATATATCAAACAAAGGTCTCTTCCCTTATTGAGAAGATTTATATATCAATAATAATTAAAAATTCAACCATCCTTATGATGCTTGCATTTATAACTAAGCCACCCATTTGTTCAACAATATATACGTCAGAAGGTTTTATTCTATAATTTCAACTAACTTTTGTATTGCAGTTTTTCTTAGTTGTTTAACCATGTCTGGGTTGGCGGTTAATTGAGGATGAATTGAACATAGAAATTCAAAAGTATTCTTAATAATTGATGCACATTGTTCTTTTGAATTTTTAATTTCTGCACCAGTGAAGCGAAGAACAAGCACGTTTGGAAAGTGAATACTAAGGTTATGTTCTTTCTTAGCATCCTTCTTAATATCTTCCATTTCCATGTGATTTGCTTCTCCATCACACTCTACAATCAAGATTGGAGCTGGGCGATCCCCATCCATAGTCAGGTAAATCTGATCATATCGTTCACCTGCTCCTTTAGCAAATCTTCCAGCAATATCTCTTTTACATTGAAAAAGCAAATCACCTAGAGTTAAATTAATTCTCGGAATTAGGCCTATTTTTTTTACTTCATCGTATAGGATACACTCAATTGGGCTTTCACACATATTTGACCAATGAGAACACCTTTTGTACAATGCTTCATAATCTTTTCTTTCCATGTTTAATGGTTGTCCCCATTCTAACCAACCTAGTTCTAAATCTCTGTCCACCTTAACAGTTGGCCATCCATCCATATCCACCTTCTCTAATACTGAACTTATAAAATGAAAATTATTGGACAAGGCATCTAGTCGTGCATATTCGTAATGCGTAGGGGCAAGAATGAGTTGTTCACAATGGTTCTCAAATTCTTCTTGGGTCATTCCCTCAAAATCTTCCGGTTTTGGGTATCCTAGGTTTTCCTTACTTGAATCAGGTTGCCACGACATTAACTTACCCCTTCCATGGTTAAAATTAGTAATCACACAATTTGGTGATTTTTTACTTTTGATTCACGAGGCTGACAATAAATTCATTCATGACAATAAATAGAGTTACAATAATTACTTTCCGTTTTATAAGTTATTCCTTAACAAATTGGCACATGCATTTTTTATCATTGGGGCAAATAATGCCTCCACATATATAACAAATATCGTTTTTTATCTCATCAATTGGATGCTTACAGTTCCAACAGTGTGTATCTCTTGTTAACATCCGGCTGTAATTGTAAAAATATTCCATTTCAGAACTGCCCCTATTATAACGTTCATGTGAAGGACTATGAATAACGTATTCCACAGTAAGAAAGGTGTTGTTAGTATTGAAATTTGTTCCTTCACTAATTCGGTAATATTCTACTTTTTTATATCTCCCATCTAAATCTTTAAATGAAAACATTTCCCCGCGTGCCATTTGAATACCCCCTTTATGGATAATTATGGATTAGAAAATTGTATTTGAAAAGAATTTTAAAAATTTTATTTAGAGAAATTGTATAAATATTAATTTTATAGGCAATACTTTATTTAGTTAGTGCAATTTGTATGTCCGAGAAAGAAGAAGTGCATAATGCATTTCTTCTTTTTCGTTATTTAGAAATCAAGATATCTCTTGAGAGGGGTATCTTATTTGTATTTAAAAGAAATTTTTAAGAACGAAAGTGTTCCTAATGCCTTGAAATAAATTCTATGGAAATTAAATGGTATTTGTGAGAAAATTAAGGATAGTTGAAAAATAAAAACTGGGTGGAAAGAAATATGGCAGATCCTATAAAAGCTCGAAATCTTGGGGATGATTATCAAGCGCTTTTCTTTTGGTTAAAAGCATGTGACATGTTATCTGATTACTCAAATATTGATACTATTTCATATGAAGATCCAGAGATTAAATCGCTTGATGATGTTGTTATTAAATATAAAAACCCTATTAAAGACATAAACGGAAATTTAATATACAAGGAGTTTTATCAAGTTAAATTCCATGTTGATTACAGAAATAGTCTAACAGTAGATAATTTGATGGATCCCAACTTTATAAATGCATCTAAATTTTCGTTTTTACAAAAAGTTAAAGCAGCATCGCATGTATTGAATAAAAAAGATGAATTAGGTACCGCGATATTTGTTACACCTTGGTCACTACATCCTGATGATGAGTTAGCAAAACTAAAAATAATAGATGCTAAAGGTGGCTACTTTTTATTAGAAAATTTGTTTGATGGAAAAAAAAGATCATTTGTATCAAAATTACGCGATCGATTAAAAGCTCATTTAGAGCTAAGTGATGATAAAGAATTAAAAGAAATTTTAAGACCTATACAGATTATGAGTAATTTTCATTCTTTGGATGGTTTGACTCAATTATTGAATTCACGTTTACCCTCAGTGGGGTTAAAGCCTATTAATTTAACTGAAAGAGTAAATCCATATGTAAGTCTTATAAGGCGTTTATTTCAAGAAGGCAATTATAAATTTACTCGTGAAGATTTAATCGCCATTTGTAAAGATGAAAAGTTATGGTTAGGCAGCAATATCATGTTTTTTGATGAGAAGCCAGTTGGAATAAGAAGCTTTAGTCGAAGAGCAGAAAATATGGAAAATGATACAACAGCTATGATTTGTTTTCAGGATTATTTTAACGGCCGGTACCTGAAAGATGAATATTGTTGGAATGAAAATATTAAAAGAATAATAGAAGATTTCACCTTGCAATCACTTCAAGAAGGCCATTCTTACTGTATTTATTTGGACACCCACTCTGCTATAGCTTTTACTGCAGGACACTATCTTGACCCAAAGTCAGGCTTGAGTATTGTCCCAGTACAGAAGGGTTTGAAAGGTAGAGAAATATGGCGACCGAATCAACATACCCGAAAAGAAGAGTATTCTCTATGGGAAGTTGAAAATCATCTAATTAATGAGAATGGTGAAGATATAGTAATAATTATAGAAATGACCCATTCTGCGTATGAAGATGTAAAAAGTTATATAGATGAGAATAAAGTAAATGTTAAGTCAATCATTAGATTTTACTTTGAATCAGGTCCAAGCTTTAATACCATCCAAGATGGGATACATGCTTTAATCTTAGCAAATGAGTTATCAAATAAATTAAATAATCTTGAAAAAGGGGATAGGAGGAAACCTTATCATTTTTTTGGTTCTGGTCCGAACGGATTTTGGTTCTTTTTAGGTCAACTCTCTAAAAATTTTGGAAGCTTAACGTTATATGAGTACGATTTCGAAGTCACAAAAGACTATATTCCAACCATTCAATTACCATGAAAATGAGGTGGGGTTATTATGGAAGTAAAATCATTCTTTACAGATTTTTTATCCAATATAAGATTAACTGATTATCAAGTTAATGATTTGAAAACTGGCCATACTACTTTACGTAAGAGATTACTAGAAGATGAAGAAATCTCTTCGATAATTGTTAATACCTTTTTACAAGGTAGCTACAGAAGGGCTACAGCGGTTCGTCCGAAAAATGGTAATAAATCAGATGTAGATGTAATAGTTGTTACTAATTTAAATACTGATGACTATACGCCTCAAGAAGCTTTAGATTTATTTATTCCCTTTTTGGATAAATTCTACAGTGGTAAATATAAAATGCAGGGAAGGTCAATTGGAATTGAACTAAGTTATGTTGAGTTAGACTTAGTTATCACATCAGCCCCTTCTGAAAGCCAAAAAGACCTTTTAAATTCAGAAAGCGTTCTAATTTCTGAATCTCTAGAGGAATTACAAAACTGGTCCCTCTCCAAATCTTGGGGGATTTTTAATCAGGAACAGAAAAACGAGCCTACATGGAAAACAGAACCCCTATTAATCCCTGATCGTGAAGCAGGAAAGTGGGAAAAGACAGACCCTCTGGCTCAAATTAAATGGACATGGGATAAAAACGCTGCATGTAACTCTCATTATGTAAATGTGGTAAAAGCTTTAAAATGGTGGAAAAAGTTAAACCCTACTCCAAAGTATCCAAAGGGTTATCCATTAGAGCATTTAATAGGCACATGTTGTCCCGATGGTATAGCATCAGTGGCAGAAGGAGTTACTTTAACCTTAGAGAATATAATAGCTAATTATCCAGATAAACCAGTGTTGAATGATCACGGAGTACCTGAGCATGATGTTTTTAAACGTATAACTGAAGAAGAGTACGAGGAATTTTATAACCTTGTGGAAGATGCGGCCTCACTTGCCAGACAAGCTTATGATTGTCCTGATAAAGTAGAGAGCATTGAATTATGGAGAAAACTGTTTGGCTCTAAATTCCCAGAACCACCCACCAATTTAACAAAGAAACAGATAAGTGGCTTTACTCCTAGAACGGAACCTACTAAATCAGTGTCTGGTGGCAGGTTCGGATGATAAATAGAAAAGCTCCTAGTGAGGCTCTATTAAAGGGGCGCAGGTCTACCGAATTTATAGAGGGAATTACCTTAATTGATGATTTAGAGTGGAAGGATAACCTAAAAAAATGGATTATCCATTGTTCACTCTATTCGGATAAAATCGACGCAACTATTATACCTAAGAGAACAGATTGGTATATTTTAATTGATGATCAATATCCAAGAGGTAACATTGGGTTTTATCCATCAAAAAAGAACAGTTTGAATCAAACCTTTCGACATCAGATGTTCAACGGAGAAGGGAATAACGATTTCCCATGGAGAACAGGATTGTTATGTCTTGATACTAATGTAAGAGCGTTAGGGCGCCTTGTACCAAATGATGAACCATTTGAAGAGGAAACGCGTTTGGCGTGGTATATACTAAGGGCAATCGAATGGTTAATAGCTGCATCGCGTAATATGTTAACACTTGAGGATGAACCTTTTGAATTAATGGACTTCCCAGAATCATCTCCTTTAAGTTTAGGTTTTTCTGAGAACTATCAGTCTTATAGATTTTGGAATTTTATTGACTCGAAGCATGGTATTTGCGAATTTTCAATAGTATCACAAGGAACCTTTTTGGTAAGAAGTTTTAAAAAACTAAATGGCTCATGTATAAGGAATGTAAAATGGGGAGAATATGCATCTCAATTTAGAACAGAGGAGCGGCTTTTGGGTTCATGGATACTATTAGAGGATGTACCGCATTTGAAGCCGTGGCAAGCTCCATTAACTTGGTCGGAATTGTACACTGTTTGTAAAGAGCAAGGGTTAGATTTAATTGAAACTTTAAGATTGTTGGCAAAAAAAAGAGATTATAAAAATAAATTAGCTCATATCTTATTAATTGGTTTTCCTGTGAAAAGTAAATTAAATGATGATAACTCTGAAATTTTTTGGAAGGGAATTGAAATACCACTTTTAGTAAGTGAAAACTCTTTTTCCAAGAAAGTTAAATGGAAAATTAATGGAAGTGCTAAATCACCCAATGGCTTTACAGTGAATGGCCAAAGAAAAATAAAATGGATGCATTCTTACAATTGGTCAAAAGAATCAGTAATGAGTAGAGGAATTCTCCCTAAAAAAATAACAGAATCACAAATATTGCAAATTGGAGCAGGTTCCCTTGGCTCCTCTATTGGTGAACTATTGACTAGAGCAGGTGTTTCAAAACTGGGTATTATTGATTTCGATTTTTTGCAAATGGGTAATCTCACACGTCATAACCTCTTAATAAGTGATTTAGATAATAATAAGGCTCAAGCATTAACTAATAAGTTGAATCGAACATCGATTTATAGCAAAGTTGCACCCTTTAAAGGTACGCTAAAAGAAAACCTTGAGCATAGGATTGAAGATTTGGAAAAGTACAATGTGATTTTGGACTGTACCGGAGATGATGATGTTCTTGTAGAACTAGAACAATTTAAGTGGTCAAGGTTAAAGAAAATTATTTCACTTTCACTAGGTTTCGGTGGCCGGAGACTATTCATCTTCTCTAGTTCAGGCACTACCTTCCCTAACCAAGTCTTTAAAACAATGATTAACCCGTGGTTAAGGGATGAACAAGATAAATATAAGGACGAAGAATTACCAAGAGAAGGTTTGGGGTGCTGGCATCCATTGTTTCCTGCTCGAATTGATGATGTGTGGTTAATGGCATCAACTGCTATAAAGACTTTCGAAGTGATTTTTAAAGAAAATTCAACAACTCCTAAACTTTTCGTTTATGAACAACAATGGAATAATGGTGCCTTTGAAGGAATAAGACTAGTTTTTGAAGAGGAATACAATGGATAATCTTATTTATTCTAATGATCAAAATCTCATTAAAATTTGCATTAGCAAAGATATAGTTAATGAACTATGTGAAATATGTGTATCATCGTTACCTAATGAAATAGGTGGCATCTTAATCGGTCATTATGTTGAAAATAATACCTGTGCTAAAATAACAGAAGTTTTAAAGGCCCCAAAGGATTCAAAAGGTGGATCAACGTGGTTCTATAGAGGGACCTTTGGAATTAAAAAAAAGTTAGATAAGCTTTGGGAAGAAAAAGGTTTATATTATATTGGTGAATGGCATTATCATCCTAATAGCAGTTCCAATCTTAGTAATCAAGATATATCCCAAATGACTTCAATTTCCTATAACAGTTCTTATAAATGTCCCGAACCAATTTTACTGATTATTGGTGGTAATTCTAAGTCGTGGGAATATAGTACCTACATTTTTCCGAAAGGAGAAAATTTTGTACGGTTCAATAACACCACTTCTTGATTTCTTATATGCTAATAGATTTTTATTAAATGACACCTTGAGCGGTTTAAGTTTAAGGTGTTTTTTTGTCTGCTTAGTATTGTAAAACATAGGTCCTTTACCATTAATTTATTAGGGGATAGAAATATACCTATAATGGTTTGGGAATTACATGGTAAAATATTAACAAATGTACATATTAATACGTCGTTTCTTATAGATCCAAAATTTTTTTGGAGGGATATAATTATGTCATCTCATAACTTTCAGTTTCTAGAAAAGGATTGGGAATTGCTAGCTCGTGTAGGAGAAGTTGCCGAGCGAAATGTGTATCAAAATCCAAACCTTACTATTAGTGAAATAAGAAGGTTTGCTGAAACCATTACAAAGTACATATTAGCCAAGGAAGAAATTAAAGAGGAGCGGGGTACCACTCAAGAAGACCGACTCAGGATTCTTTTTTATGATCAGACTTTACCGAAAGAAATATATGATCTATTTAATTCTATCCGTATTAAAGGTAATAAGGCTATCCATAACCTTAATTATGGAGAAGTTGAAGAAGCTAAAACATTATTGCATATGGCTTATCGTATTGCTGCTTGGTTTATGGAAGTTTATGGTGATTGGTCAATTCAAATTCCGGATTATCAGGAACCTAGTCAGCTAAACAACATTTCTCAAGATGAATTTAGTAAAATTACCAAGACATATGAACAGAAGATCATAGAAATGGAAATTGAGTTAGAGAGAATACGAAAAGAACAGTTTTATGTAACAGATAATGAAAAGCAAAAGCGTAAAGAACATTCCCAGAGAATAGCCTCTAGTTTTGAATTAACTGAAGCCGAAACTAGAATGTTAATAGATCAACAATTGCAAGAAGCAGGCTGGGAAGCGGATACTAAGAATTTACGTTTTGCTAAAGGAGTTCGCCCTGAAAAGGGAAAAAACTTAGCAATAGCCGAATGGCCACTTAAACGTGGTTTTGCAGACTATGCTTTGTTTTTAGGATTAGAGCTAGTAGCTATTATTGAGGCGAAAAAGGCAAGTAAGGATATCCCTGCAGATATTGACCAAGCAAAAGGATATGCTAAACTAGTTGTCCAGAAAGGAAATGAAGTAATCCATGAACCTTGGAGTGACTATTTTGTTCCGTTCCTTTTTGCGACCAATGGTAGACCTTATGTGAAACAGTTCAAACAAAAATCTGGTATTTGGTTTTTGGATGCAAGAAAATCCACTAATCATGCGAGAGCCTTGAATGGATGGTATTCACCTCAAGGTTTGAAACAGTTACTACAACAGGATATCGATCGTGCTGAGGAGATGTTAAAAGACGAAAAGTTTGATTATCTAAAGCTACGTCCTTACCAAGTTGAGGCTATACAATCGGTAGAGGAAGCGCTTGAGGAAAAAAAGCGAGAGATTCTAATTGCCATGGCAACAGGTACGGGAAAAACAAGAATGGCGATAGGATTAATATATCGTCTAATCAAGAGCAAGCGTTTTAATCGAATCCTTTTTCTTGTTGACCGTTCCGCATTGGGAGAACAAGCGGAGGACGCTTTTAAGGATAGTAAATTAGAAAGCTTCCACACCTTTACAGAAATATATGAATTGAAAGGCTTAACAGATAAAAAACCTAATCTTGAAACTAAAGTTCAAATAGCTACTGTACAAGGAATGCTAAAACGTATTTTATATAATGAACAGACAGAGGAAAAGCCGAGTGTGGACCAATATGATTGTATTATTATAGATGAAGCTCACCGTGGCTACACACTTGATAAAGAAATGAGCGAGCTAGATATCGAAATTCGGGATCATAAAGATTATGTAAGTAAGTACCGTCAGGTCTTGGATTATTTTGATTCTGTTAAAATTGGGTTAACTGCCACACCAGCCCTTCATACAACTGAGATTTTCGGTAAACCTGTTTTTACTTATTCCTATCGAGAAGCGGTTGTAGAAGGATATCTTATTGATCATGAGCCACCTTATCAATTTGAAACAGCCCTTAAAAATGCAGGTATTAAATGGGGAAAGGGAGAAAAGGTTGATGTATATGATACAATTACAGGTAGCCTTTCTCAAGAAGAATTAGAAGATGAAGTTAATATAGAAATCACCCAGTTCAATACAAAGGTTATAACAGAGAGCTTTAATAGAGTGGTTATTCAGGAGTTAGTAAATTATATTTCTCCAGATGACGAAGGAAAAACTCTTATTTTTGCTGCCACAGACGATCACGCTGATTTAGTGGTAAATATTTTAAAAGTGGAACTTGAGAAGATTTATGGGTCAGTTGAAGATAATGCTGTTAAAAAGATTACTGGTTCCATAAAAGATCCATTAAAAGCCATTAAACGATTTAAAAATGAACGTCTTCCAAACATAGTTGTAACCGTAGATTTATTGACCACAGGTGTTGATGTTCCGTCAATTACTAATTTGGTTTTTTTAAGACGTGTCCGTTCACGTATTCTATATGAACAAATGCTAGGTCGTGCTACGAGAAAATGTGATGAAATCAAAAAAGATCACTTCAATATTTTTGATGCTGTAGGCATATATGAATCCTTAAAACCTTATACAAGTATGAAGCCAGTG
Source organism: Bacillus sp. ISL-39 (assembly GCF_018613295.1). NCBI lineage: Bacteria > Bacillati > Bacillota > Bacilli > Caryophanales > Bacillaceae > Bacillus > Bacillus sp. ISL-39. Next base: position 56,809 of record NZ_JAGGQM010000020.1, on the reverse strand, counting down.
GTATCTAATCCGAAAATTCCACTTATCCAGTTAGTTGATGAATTAGACCAATTAAGTAAAGAGGAGCATCTCGCAAAACATAGAGACCAAATATTAGCCAAAATTCAACGTAAAAAGCGTAATTGGTCCGAAAAAAACCATCAAGAATTTAAGGTGTTATCCGGAGGAAAAACTGTTCAAGAATTTACAGATTGGATTAAAAGTTTAAAGTCTCAAGAATTACCTGTGAAGTTAAAAGAATTTAAATCCATGTTTAGGTATATTGATGAGAATTTACACCGTGAAAATAAACAATTTATCTCTACACATGAAGATAAGTTCTTAGGAGTAAAACGCGGTTACGGTAACGCTGAAAAGCCAGATGATTATTTGGAATCTTTTAGTCAATTCATTAAAGAAAATATGAATACAATTCCAGCTCTTATGGTTGTATGCCAACGTCCAACAGATTTAACGAGAGAAGAGTTGAAAAAGTTACTTTTGGAATTAGACCAAAAAGGTTTTACTGAAAAGAACTTGCGAACAGCATGGCGTGAGGCGAAAAACGAAGATATTGCTGCAGATGTTATAGCCTTTATTCGCCAGCTAGCTCTAGGCGATCCACTTGTAAGTCATGAAGACAGAATAAAAAACGCAATGAAAAAGGTTTATCAAATGAAAGCATGGCCACCGGTGCAAAAGCAGTGGTTGGAGAGAATTGAAAAACAATTAATTCAAGAGTCTGTACTTCATCCAGACCCAGAAAAAGCCTTTGAATATGAACCGTTCAAAAGTCGTGGTGGGTTTAAGCAACTTAATAAAATTTTTAGTGGACAATTACCGGAAATTGTTCGTGAAATTAATAAAAATTTATATAGTTATAAAAAGGAGCAAGCTTAGATGTCAAACCAAGAAATTGTACAAAAACTTTGGAACTTATGTAACGTGTTACGAGATGACGGTATTACCTATCATCAGTATGTAACTGAATTAACTTATTTGCTTTTCTTAAAAATGATGAAAGAAACTGGTCAAGAATATATTATCGACGATCAATACCGCTGGGATGAGTTGGTTTCAAAAGAAGGTATTAAACTGAAAGAATTTTACCGTCAATTATTATTGGATTTAGGAAAAGCAGACAATGAGTTGTTGAAAGAAGTTTATACTGATGCATCAACATATATAAGTGAGCCCAAAAACTTAGAAAAAATAATTAAATCAATAAATGAATTAGACTGGTACAGTGCTAAACAAGAAGGTTTAGGTGATTTATATGAAGGCCTTCTTGAGAAGAATGCAAGTGAAGTTAAATCAGGTGCGGGACAATACTTTACTCCTCGTGTATTAATCGATACGATTGTAAAATTGGTCGATCCAAAACCGGGTGAACGTTGTCATGACCCTGCTGCCGGTACTTTTGGTTTTATGATTGCTGCAGATCGTCATGTTCGTGAAAAAACCGATGATTACTTTGATTTATCAGAAGTTGAGGTTGAATTTCAGAAACATAAAGCGTTTGGTGGAGTAGAACTTGTAAAAGATGCACATCGTTTAGCTGTTATGAATGCATTACTTCATGATATTCATGGTGAATTGAAATTAGATGATTCATTATCATCTTATGGTGAAACCTTAAAAAATTATGATGTCATTATGACTAATCCACCATTTGGAACAAAAAAAGGAGGAGAAAGAGTTTCACGAACTGATTTAACATTTACAACTTCCAATAAACAGTTAAACTTCTTACAACATATATATCGTGCATTAAAGGCTAACGGCAATGCACGTGCTGCAGTTGTTTTGCCTGACAATGTATTATTTGAAGGTGGAGTTGGAGCAGATATTCGAAGGGACCTAATGGACAAGTGTAATTTGCATACCATCTTACGCCTACCAACGGGAATTTTCTATGCGCAAGGTGTCAAAACAAATGTATTGTTTTTTACAAGAGAGAGAATGGATATTGGAAACACAAAGAAAGTTTGGGTTTATGATTTAAGAACCAATATGCCTTCCTTTGGTAAAAGAAATCCTTTAACTGTAGTCCATTTTGAGAATTTTATAAAAGCTTATACTGCAGAAGATCGAACTAAAGTAGGAGATGAGCGATGGAATGCATTTGCTCGTGATGAAATTGCTAAAAATGGCGACAGTTTAGATATTGGATTAATTGCTGACGAGTCTCTTTCGATTTATGAAAACTTGACAGATCCAATAGAATCAGCGGAAGAAGCCATTGGAAAGCTTGAGAAAGCTATCTTTTTATTAAATGAAGTTATTACTGAATTACAGGGAACATCGTCTACTAGTGAGGAAAACTCTGAGGTGCTTGAAAAATGAACGAAACTAAAGAGCAAAAACAAAGAAGCGTAGAAGGACCTTTAAAAGAAAACATTATATTAGAAGAAGACCAACCCTATGAAGTACCAAAGAATTGGTGTTTTTGTTATTTAACTAGCGTTGTTAAATTTAGTTCTGGTAAATCTTTGACAATGAAAAAAATGAATCCAGCAGGTTCTATTCCAGTCTATGGAGGAAATGGAGTCACTGGTTTTCATGATTCTAGTAATGTCGAAAACGAAAAGATAGTTATTGGGAGGGTAGGTTTCTATTGTGGGAGTGTACACCTTACTCCTTCTAAAGCATGGGTAACAGATAATGCGCTGATTGCTAGTTTTACAGATAAACTATTTGATAAACAGTATCTTTATTGGAATTTAACTAATTTAGGTCTTGGAAAGTATAGTAATTCATCAGCTCAACCAGTAATATCATCAAAAACGCTTTCAAAAGTTCCAATTCCCATTGCACCTTTAGAGGAACAACGACGAATTGCTACGAAGGTTAACCTTCTCTTTTCTAAAATTGATGAAGCGAAACAATTAATTGAAGAAGTGAAAGAATCGTTTGAACTTCATCGTCTATCAATTTTAAAACGAGCTTTTCGTGGTGAATTGGTTAATTTTACTTATAAATTAGAAAAATTGGGTTCAATAGTTACCTTAAAAAGTGGTAATTCATTATCAGAAGATGTATTATCGGAAAACGGGACAATTCCTTATGTGAAAGTGTCTGATATGAATTCGTTGGAGAATCAAAGAGAGATAGTTACTGCTAATAAGTATATTAAAGAAAATGAAAAATTTCATAATAAGCTTTTTCCAAAAGGAACCGTAATTTTCCCGAAAAGGGGAGGAGCTATTCATACAAACAAAAAGAGAATTTTAGCCACTCCAACAACGTGTGATTTAAATATAATGGGAATTATTTGCCCATCTACAATACATCCATTTTATATGTATTACTGGATGCAAAGTATTAATTTAGGCAGCTTAGATAATGGATCTAGTGTTCCGCAGATTAACAATAAGGATATCGAACCTTTAGAGTTTCCTTTAACATCAATGGAAAATCAAGAAAAGGTTGTAAAGTTATTAGACAATATATATATAAAAGAAGATAATTTTATTAAAATTATTGAATCGAAGTTACAGCAATTGGAAGATTTGAAGCAGACAGTGCTTAACAAGGCTTTTCGTGGAGAACTTGAAACAAATGATTTAACAGAGGAAAGTGCAATTGAACTTTTTAGGGGAACTTTTTAATAAAATTAAGGTGTTTTGTATACAACATTTTTTTCAAAAATTTATTAGTTTGTTTTAGTAAATGAAAGTATAGTATACAACTTAATTGTTACACCGTTCTCAAAAAGGAACGGTGTTTTGCTTTTTAATCAATCTCTCAGTATACGACTTTTTTTTCAATGTACATCAGCATTGATTTGCTGGCTGGTTTTTTTTTGTTTTGCCATGAGTGTAAAAGTGTGTATCACGAAAAAAGCGTCATCCCTAGCGGTGATGAAGACACGAAAAGGAGCCAATCATGAAAAAAGCGCTATCCATATCGGCGATGGAGACACAAAAAGGAGCTAATCCCGAAAAAAGCGTCATCCAAAGAGGCCATGGAGACACGAAAAGAAGCTAATCCCGAAAAAAGCGTCATCCATAGCAGTGATGGAGACATGAAAAGGAGCCAATCATGAAAAAAGCGCTATCCATATCGGCGATGGAGACACGAAAAGGTGCTAATCCCGAAAAAAGCGTCATCCAAAGAGGCGATGGAGACATGAAAAAGAGCTAATCCCGAAAAAAGCGTCATCCATAGCGGTGATGGAGACACGAAAAGGAGCCAATCATAAAAAGCGCCTTCCATACTAAAGATGGAGGGCGCGGCAAATAAACTTCTTTTGGTTTGAAAATTAATATCTCACGGAAATAGCCTTACTTAAAGTAAGACCATTGTGCATGGCCTGTTAACTCTAAGTTTTTATTCAGTATCCTTCTTATTGTCCGTTTAGGTATAACCCCATTACTCCACTCATAAATGAGGTTAGTAGTAATCCTCCTGTCGGGGAACAACAGGTTTAGTTCGCTGATACTTCTCATGACTGCTGTTTCAATTTCTTCATGGGCACCGCATGCGCAATTTATATATTTTTTTGGGGCGTTGCTGGCGTCCATAAAGCTATGGCAAGCGGGGCAGAGTATGCCCTTCCGTAGTTGTTCATATTCATAGGACGGCATTTGCTGATAAGGGGACTTAGTTATATGGAGAGATATTAGTTTTTCAGCTATTTTATAATGCAGGTTGGTCAATTTGGAATGCTTGCTGTTCAAGTTTTTCAGGAAACGGTTTAACTGGTTGGGGAGAATGATGGGTGTATCCCTGGGGGCCTGGTATAAGGCGAATTCAGGGTTGGTGAAAATAAGGAGTGCTTTGATTGGTAGTTTAAAGCCGAGACTGCTGAGCAGTTGCCGAAGCAGGGAACTTCCTCGTTTTAGCTGGATCAGAGGATCCTTGACTTCATTTCCGTTGACTTTTTTGAGATGCTCTCCTTCGTAATAGTAGTCACCTTCATAATACTTTACATCATTGAAATAAATGGTATCCTGCACGATGACAGTAGAATCAACTTGGAAAATGGAACCGCTCATCTCGAGGAGCAAATCATTCAAAGTCAGGTTCTCGATTTCGAGCCTATTCATCCAGGCATCATACCGGACTTCGCCCTCGTAGCCTTTCCTCAGGCTATAGTGTCTTTGTTTTTCTTTTTCCGTGAAGATCATTCGGGGTTCCAGGAGATTCATAATTTTTAATTCATCTGATTCATAACGGTATTTTAGAATCATAGTCCACATCCTTTCAACTTATATTCTTATGTAAAAAATGACAAATATCCAGTGAACATTCTAAGGCAAAAAAAAGCCTGCCAACCCTACGCCGGCAAGCTTTTTTGAAAAATGATTTTTGTACGAATGGCAGTCTAATCGAAAAAAATGTTTTTCACTCGAATGGCAGTTTAATTGTGATAATAGAAATTAACACGACCGGCAATCTAATCTAATAAAAATAATTCTTCCATCATCGGGAGGTTAACTCGAATAATCATTCCTCCACAACCGGCAGCACAATCGATGATGGGTATTTTGAGTTCGACAATATCGTCGCGATTCCGCCGAGCTGATTGAGCAGCTGCGGTGCCGGCGACATGGAGTGCGGGAAGTCGCTTGGCCCGATGGCGACGCGAAGTCTGTGGCCTTCTTTGATGACGAAGTTGCTAGGGAAGATCTCGACGTCCAGCTCCATCACTTCATAAGGTTTGACTTCTTGTACCGCAGTCCTCGTGAATGGATGCCATGGCTGGATGTTCTCACCATCGAGGAAGCGGCTCTTGCTTTCGTCGACTGCCCGGTGCGAAGCGGCAAGCCAGCCTGCAGTAACTTCACGAGAAGAACCATCAGGCGCAACATCTGTTACTCGTACTGACAGAACTAGTTCACGTGCCGTTGTTTTGGCAAAAATCTTAGCGGCGATCGGCCCGGATACGCGAAGGTCAGCATTGACCGGTGCAGTTGTATAGGTGAGCTCGCTCATTTCAGTCAGCCTGTTATCCTTGGTGCATGGGAGGGCATCCGGAATTCCGGCCATCCACTGGTTCGTGCTGCCTGAGCAGATACCATTCAGCGGCTGCTGGAGCATTGTGCTCGATGGCTCCGCATAGGAAGGGGTATCCTTGGTCAACAATTTACCGCTCCGGAGGTAAAACTTTTCAGCTGCCGCCCCCTGATGCGGCCAGCCTGGCTGGACCTCGAAACGATCCTCACCCAGCACATATTGAGTGACATCTGGAATTTTATTGATGTTCGTGTTGATTCCCATCAAATATTGGTCGAACCATCGTAACGCCAGCTGGTCGAGGGCAGGGACATTGTCGGCAGGCAAGGCGCTCCCATAGTTTCCGTGTGTCCAGTTTCCCATCAGCAGCTTTGTCTGGACGCCATTCGCTTTTAATTTTTCATAAAGAAGCGGGGTGCCGCGCTGGAAAAGGTCATGAAGTCCGCCGGTGAAAAATGCGGGAACTTCAATCTGATCGGCAACCGCCAGAGGAGAGCGCAGCTGTGCGGCTGGTCCATCGTATGCGAAGTCGCCGCCTGTAATCGCGGAGCTCAGGGTGCTGACTGGAAAGCCGAGCAATTGTCCTGTATGGTTTAACAAAACCGTCGTGCCCATGATTGGTTCTGACAGAGTATAGGAAGGCGGGAGCAGGCCGCTGCCGGTCACAAGGCCGAGCCAGAGCGGAATGAATCCTGTGTTCACCAATCCCCCGGACATAAGGATGTCGCGGTACATGTCACCCATCGGCACAATCGGAAAAATGGCTTCCAGTCCTTCAGGCTGCTGGGCAGCGGTTAGTAGCTGGTTGATCGCGCGGTAGGAGGAGCCGTACAAACCAACCTTGCCATTGCTCCACGGCTGGCTTGCTGCCCATTCGACAAGCTCCTTGCCATCGCGCTGTTCTGCTTCACCGAATGAATCCCAAGCTCCCTGTGAGGCGCCGGTTCCTCGGACATCGACTACAATATGGGCATAGCCGCGCTTAATAAAATACTCATTAAGGTTTTCTGTGCTGCTTACATTCTTGTTATACGGAGTTTGTGTCAGGATGACCGGGAATGGACCCTGGCCATCAGGCAAATGCACATCCGCCGCTAAAATAATGCCATCCCTCATTGTGATAAAAACATCTTTTTTCGTAGTATAGCTTGAGTACTGCTCCGGTCGGTCGTAAATCGCCTCTTCCCATTCGTTACTTGAAGCAGAAGCCTGGGAAGAACCAAGTCCAGGGAACAGGCTGAAGATGAGGATAAAAGTTAGTGCACGATGGAATAATCTCATGGGCAAGCCTCCTGTAAGGGTTTTACTTTAATCTTACGTAATACCTGTTGGCACTTATATACGATAAATGTCGTGTTCTTAAAATCAACGAAAATAAAACAGTGTGATCCGCCGGGGAATCACACTGTCAAAATTCTATTCGTCGGCTTCTTCACTCTGTCTGTTTGTCTGGTAAGGAAGGGTATCCCAGAAGCTAGTATCCATTGTTTCGATAGAGTCATCTGCAATGGCTCTGACGGCCGCATCCAAAGTAGTAATGGTCTGCTTGATCAGATAGCCGTTGCTCTTCTGGCCTAGCGCATATGGCTCGTAATAATGATCGGACATGCCGCGCATTTCGAATAATAGAGTCGAGATGTCATAGCGGACAGCCGCTCCGTTACGGCCAATGTTCTCACCGGTACCGCCGCGATATTTGCCAATATGACCCCAGCCGGTATCCTCAAGCGCATTGTATACGACTGCACCAAGCTTCTTTGAGCCTTCAAGCACATCTGGCTTCACATTTTCATTTGTAGGATAAAGAATCGATCCAGAAACAAGTTCACCATCTGTTTCACTGAGAGTGCCCTGGTGATGAAGATCGATCATGTAATCGATATCATATTTGGCAAAAACATTCTCGTGAAGCGCGCGGGCCTCTGGTTCCATCTCGCTCGTTTGCTTGGCATGCTCACGGTTAAGGTCAACCTCGTTCGCATTGTAACGTGTCAGGTGACGGTTGCCATCAGCATGGTAATCTTCAAGCGAGAAGTCGACATCGCCCATTGCTCCGTCAGCGTTCAGCATCGGAATTACAAGGATGTTCACATTATCAAGTACATCACTAGTTTTACCAGTGCCTAAATGCTTGATGAACTCAAGCGCACCCTCAGTTGTCAGCTGCTCGTTTCCATGCTGCTGCGTGAGGAACAATATCGTTGGATTTTCCGGGTTTGAAATATACTTTGCCATGTGAATATCGCGGCCCTTGACTGTCTGGCCAATGACTTCGAGCTCCATTGCCTCTTGTTTGGCATCCTGAGTCTTTAGATAATCTACTAAACTTTCATATGTATGCAAAATCGATGTTTGTACGGATCCATTTCCGGCACTCGGTCCATTCCCGACTGCACCTGCAGGCAGGGCTACCGCCGTCACCGCGCCAAATGCCATCATGCTTGATAAAGATACGGATAATACCTTCTTTTTCAATGTCATTGTCATTCCTCCTATTATTCTGGATTCCCCTCTATTTTACGGAATATTGTAAAAACAATTAATAGAGTAAGATGCCCATTTTATAGACAAATTTCGGGATCCTAAATAAGTAGTTTGGATCGAGTTTAATCTTTGGAAAGTTGGGTTATATAGGAAAAAAGTAATTAATGAGCAAGGAGGATTGGAAGGGGAAATAAAAAAGCGTGCTAAACGGCGCACGCTTTGGTGGGATCTTTCTAATTTAAATTTGACGCTGGAGCGGAAAAGAAAAACAAAGAAAAAAGCCAGGAATCCCAGCTTCTAGATTTTCGTCAGTTCTTCCTCAAAATAAAAGGTGCTCGGATATTCTTTTACAGTGTATGAATATCTTTTCATGTTTTTCACATATTGGGATTTCATGATTGTCACTGTTTCACCGGATTCTTTAATATTGACCATTTGACCTGTTTTGTAAAGGTTGCTTGCGCTCTTCAATTACCCACGCCCTTTCATGTTCCCTTCATTATACCACATTTTCTGGCTCACTATTGTTATTCCATTATGGTCTTTAGTACGTTTATTTATAAAACCCTATTTTTGGAAAATTCCTTAATACTTGCACTATCCTTATAATTCTGTTATTCTTAGGAAGAATTATTTTTGTTCGGTATGTAAGGAAAGAACATGCACTGCTTGATTCGCCTAGATATCACTGAGACAAGAATAGTAACAAATTGTGTGGATATCACACTAGGAGGCAACAAAAATGGAAAACGGTAAAGTAAAATGGTTTAACGCAGAAAAAGGTTTCGGATTCATCGAGCGCGAAGGTGGAGAAGACGTATTCGTACACTTCTCAGCTATCCAAGGCGAAGGCTTCAAGACTCTTGAAGAAGGCCAAGAAGTTTCTTTCGACGTTGAGCAAGGTGCTCGTGGACCACAAGCAGCTAACGTTACAAAACTATAATAACGGATTAGCCCATACAAACAAGCTCTGAGTCATCAGAGCTTGTTTTTTTATGTCCAGGAATAAAAAAATCAGTAAAAAAACCCCGCTCATAATGAGTGGGGTTTAATGCGGTAAAGCAATGGTTGTTTTTATTATAGCATACCTTTTCCAGCCGCTGTTAAAATTTTTTTCTGTTCATAAACTTTGTTGCCTGCACGATCAAAAGTAGGGTACTAATCCAAATCAAATAGAGTCTCCTTAGAAATAAACTGAAAATGCCGATAACACCCTTTATTGTTTGATAAAATGATATAGTTTTGTAGAAAAATCTGAATTTTCCATTGAAGTATCCATACAGGGAGTAGATAATAACCATATAGGTATATATTCATAAAATGGAAATTCCCGGGGGATGCAATGGTAGAGTTTGTAAAAGATTTGATTCTGCATTTTTCAATTATATTATCACTCGGTTTCATGTATAACTTTCTATGGATGCAAAAACGTTCGGTATATAAGAAGCAAGTCTTTAAAATGGCGATTTTAGCAGCACTGTTGATGACCATGGCATTGCCTGTAAGATTTCATGGCGGGTTGGAATTCGACTTGAAGCTGATCCCTGTTTTCATTGCCTTTTTTTATCTAAGCAGGACGGATAGCTTTTTGCTTGTGGCTGTCCTGTTGTTATTGCAGGGGTTTGTTGGGATTGACAAGCTTGCCGTCACGTCCGTGAATTATATCGTCATATTGATTTTATTTTTTTCGATTGAAAGAGTATATAAAAGTACAACTGTTAACAAAAAAATCGCGCTTGGCCTCTTTGTTTATGGCCTAATCACAACGACAAGACTTACGGCAATGGTTAACGCCGGCCATGCGGGGGATTACCTGTATTTGCTTGTATTTTCAATCGTATCTTTCGTTGCGCTATCGGTATCCATTTATATCATTGAAATGACCAATTTACAGCGGAAATTGATGCATGAGCTTCACAAGGCTGAGAAATTCTCAGCCATCAGCCAGCTGGCTGCATCGGTTGCCCATGAGATTCGCAATCCAATGACGACAATCAGAGGATTCATGCAAGTCCTTCAAGGGGAAAGGAATTTGAATGACAACCAGAATCTCTTTATCTCAATTTCACTTCAAGAGCTTGATCGTACCCAGACAATCATTGACAATTTTTTATCTTTGGCCAAACCAAATACAGGCACCATGGCAAAAATAAATCTAAGTGAACTCTTAAAAGAAACGATTGATTTCATGAGATCCTATTCCCATCTTGCCAATACAGAATTGGTAGCGGCGATTGATAAGGACCTTTGTATCAAAGGCGATGCCCATGAAATCAGGCAGGTTTTTATCAATATCCTGAAAAATGGCATTGAAGCAATGCCCGCAGGTGGAAGCATCTACATCATCGCCAAGGTGGACAGGGAAAATGTAAGAATCCAATTCCGTGATGAGGGCGTAGGCATGAATAAAGAACAGCTCGGCAGACTCGGCCACCCTTACTACTCGACAAAGGAAAAAGGTACAGGTCTCGGAATGATGATTTCCTTTGATATCATCCAGAGGATGAGAGGAAAAATCAATGTCGAAAGTAAAGAAGGAAAAGGCACCACATTTACGATCTTGCTGCCATGCGAGTAACTGAGAATATATCCGTAAAGAAGGGCTCTATCGGCCAAACGGAAGGCAAAAGCGAGAGAAAGTGTCCGATAGGAGGGCTCTATCGGCCAAACGGAAGGCAAAAGCGAGAGAAAGTGTCCGATAGAAGGGCTCTATCGGCCAAACGGAAGACAAAAGAGGAAGAAAGTGTCCGATAGAAGAGATCTATCTGACAAGTGGAGTCCAGTATAAGAAATTGTATCTGAAAAAGAAGGCGAGTAGCCTTCTTCTTTTAGAATGGGCCTTTTCGCAAACTTTGTTGCCGGAGTTGGCAGTCGCCTCCGCATTTCTCTGTTGGAAGTATTTTTTAGTGCGTCGAAATACACTGTTAAGCTATAATAATTTTTAAAAGATTTTCATAATTGTTTTCGCGGGAAAGGGGAAGGACTACATGTCTGATTTTAATACTTATTTTTTGATGAACGCTGATGAGGTCATTTCATATGTGAAGGAAAAGACCGATTTTTTTGATAAAGATGCTGAATTGAGCTGTAAGGAAATTGGGGATGGCAATCTGAATTATGTTTTTCGTGTCATTGATAGGAAATCGGGTAAATCTTTGATTGTGAAGCAGGCTGGTGATACAGCGAGGATTTCCGATGAGTTCAAGCTGTCTACAAACCGGATCAGGATTGAGTCCAATGTGCTTCAGCTTGAGGGTGAGCTGGCACCAGGATTGGTTCCTGATGTATACCTATTTGATGATGTAATGAACTGCTGTGTGATGGAGGATCTTTCTGATCATACAATCCTGCGTACAGCGCTTAATGAAGGCCGTATTTTCCCGAAGCTTGCGGATGACCTGACGACTTTCATGGTCAATACGCTTCTGCTGACATCGGATGTGGTCATGGAGCATAAGGCGAAGAAGGCGCTTGTCCAGGACTATATCAACCCTGAATTGTGTGAAATTTCCGAGGACCTTGTATACTCTGAACCTTTTACGGACCATAACAGCCGAAATGATCTGTTCCCGGCCAATAAGGAATGGATTGAAGAGAATATATATGGCGATGATAAATTGCGATTTGAAGCTGCAAAGCTGAAATTTGCTTTCATGACCAATGCCCAGGCCCTTGTGCATGGTGATTTGCATTCAGGTTCTGTTTTTGTAAAAGAAGATTCTACAAAAGTGATCGATCCTGAATTCGCGTTTTACGGACCAATGGGCTATGACGCTGGAAACGTAGTGGCCAACCTGATGTTCGCCTGGTCGCGTGCATATGTAACAAACGCTGATAAGAAGTATGTTTCCTGGCTTGAGGAAACGATTAAAGATACGGTGAACCTTTTTGCGGAAAAATTCCTGGCTAGCTGGAAGGACAATGTCACAGACGTCATGGCAAAGGAGCAGGGCTTCGACCGCTGGTATCTGGATTCTGTCCTTCAGGATACAGCGTCCGTAACCGGAATGGAGATGACACGACGTATTGCAGGGTTGGCAAAGGTGAAGGATTTGACGACGATTGCTGATGAAAAGCAGCGTGTTACAGCGGAGAGAATTTGCCTGTCAGCGGCAAAGCAGTTCATCCTGAATTCTGCAGACTACAAAACAGGAGAGCAGTTTTTACAAGTACTAAAGGATTCAGCTTCTAGGCATAATATGCGATAATAAGACGTTCCCTATCTAGATTTTTAGAGAAAGAGAGGCGCATCATATGTTGCTTCTGGAAGAACGGATGAAAGTCGTAGAATACGGCAAGAAAATCATTTCAAGCGGCCTGACGAAAGGGACGGGTGGAAATATCAGCATTTTCAATCGGGAAAAGCAGCTGGTTGCCATCAGTCCGAGCGGGATTGATTATTACGGAACGAGGCCTGAAGATGTGGTGATCATAAATTTGGATGGTGAAGTCATCGATGGCAGCAAAAAGCCGTCGAGCGAGCTGGACATGCATTTGATTTTTTACCAGCGCCGAGATGACTTGAATGCACTTGTCCACACCCACTCGCCATACGCAAAAACGATTGCGACCCTTGGGTGGGACATCCCGCCGATCACATATTTAGTGGCGTTTGCCGGTCCGAATGTAAGATGCGCTCCCTATGCAACATTCGGGACGAAGGAGCTTGCTGAAAAAGCATTTGAAGGCATGGTGGATAGGAGAGCCGTGCTATTGGCGAACCATGGCATGATTGCCGGTGCCCATAATATCGAAACTGCTTTTACGGTCGCTGAGGAAATCGAATTCAGCGCCCAGATTTATTACCAGGCAAAAGCGATTGGTGAGCCAACAGAGCTTTCTGATGAAGAAATGGAACGCCTGTCAAAAAAATTCGAGAGCTACGGGCAGAGATGACCCTCTTTTAAGAGGGTTTTTTCTATGCTATCAGGCTCTGCAATAAAAAATAGAGGGGCACAAAAGTACTAGATTATGCTATGATTATTTAAAAGAAAAAATTGGTCTTAATGGATAGTTTTACTAGAGGGGGACAGGCTGGCTATGAGAGCAAGGACTAGGAAAAGTGAACCTTTTTCATTTGACAAACTGAAGGAATTTTTCACTACTGTGCTGCTGCATCTTAGTTTTTATGCCTTCATCGTGTTTCTCGTGATTTTTTTTATGGATAATTTCAGCTAGTACATAAAAACACAGCTGCCGTGACTGGCAGCTGTGTTTTGTTCTTCTTTAGGATTAAAAACTATCCTTGGTTATGGATGACTATATATGTTTTATTAATCCAGCTCCAGCGCCTAGCCCCTCGAGACGCTTCGGTCCGTCCAATGAAGTCAAAGAACGACTTCACCGGTCGGCCCTCCAGCGCTTGTCGGGGCTGACCAAGGCGCTTCCGCTTTTTGTTTTATTATGGATTCAACGGGTTGTCGCCATTATGAGGATCCATAGGGTTATTGTTTCTGTTCTGGTTCGGGTTGTTCAAGTTTGGCGGTGTTCCAGGGTTCGGATTCTGGTTCAGATTGTTCAAGTTCGGCGGTGCAGCAGGATTCGGGTTGACTGGGTTGTTCTTTTTCATTTTTTGCTGCTGGACCGCTGCCTGGTCAATGCTGGTTTTTTCGATTTTTTCATCGAACTTGGTCAGGTATTTGGAAGCGAAATTTTTGCCGCCAAGACCGAAGGCCAGTCCGAAAGCGAGCGCCAATCCTCCAAGTGTCAGGATGAAGGCTGCGTTCACGATCGCAGGTGCGACTCCAAGCTGGTCGAGTGCCATGAAAACAGCGATGGTGATGATCGCGTATTTTGCGACTGTTGCCAATACATTCGAAGAATCACCCTGCAGGATGCTGCTGAGTACTTTCTTCGCAAGACCGCCAAGCCATAGGCCGACACCAAGAATGACAATTGCGGCAATGACATGCGGAAGATACGCAATTACACCACGGGCAAGGTCGACGAAGAAATCAAGCTTTACGACATTCAATGCTTCGGCTACGAACAGAAGGACTACGATGACCTGGACGATATAGCCGACAATATCAGATAAGCTTAATGTATTTGGACGATTTGCTGCGCTGCTCAAGCCCATGCCTCTAAAATAAGAGTCGAAACCGATTCTTCTTAACAAATCAGCTGTGAATTTTTTCAGCCATTTTCCCAGCCATAGACCAATCATGACAAGGATGATGGCCACAACGATATTCGGAATCATCGTCAGGATGTCATTCAGCATCGCGATTGCTGGTCCGGAAATTCCATCGACATCAAGACGCTCAAGAGCGGCGATGACTGTCGGAATCAAAATGAGTACGAAAGCGACCGTGCCGATCACGCGTGAAAGGCTCGTGCCTTCAAACAAGCGGGAAAGCCCAAAACGCTGGACTAATTTTTCAGTGCCAATGCTTTGCAAGAAGTTGGTCAGGATATCGCGGACAATTTTTGCAACAAAGTAGCCGACTAATAGAATCAGCGCTGCCGCAAATAGTTTAGGAATGAATGAGAGGATTCCCTCAATCATGTTTTCGAATGGCTCCGAAACGCCTTGCAGGTCAAGTGCAGACAATACAGCCGGCAATGCCATCAGCAATACCAGATAGAATACGATATTCGCAACTGTGTCTACCGCGTTTGTAGTCTGCTGGTTGTCGTTGGTAAGCTTGTACTTGCTCAGTTTTTCATGGACACCGAGCGACTTGCCGCCTTTCTGGATCAGGAATTTCAGACCTGAAGCGATCAGCCAGGCAAATAAGAGAATCAATCCTGCTTTCAGGATGTTCGGAATTGCTGCCGCAATTGTTGAGAACATTCCGACGAGCGGCTCCGTCAACACATATAAGTCTAAGATATTCAGGAACATGATGAAGACAAATACTAGAATCAAAATATAGACGATCTTACTGATGATTTTCTCAGCTGAATACTTCTTATTATTTACATTTGAAAAAAGCTTGTTATCAAGGCTGGTTTTCTGCAGCCCCTTGTACACTGCTTTTTCGATTAATTTTGCGACAAGCCATCCGACAAGCAGGACTGCGAGCGCAATCAGCACATTTGGCAGCTTGCCAAGAATGCTGTCCCAGCCATTGTGAAAATTATTGTTCAAACTCCTCACTCCTTATTTAATTGGACTTTAAAGTTGGGCTGCGAAATGCGTATTGATAAGAACGAGAATGGCTGCAGCCCTTAACCCGGTAAATAGTCATTAGTTAGCTAGCAAGCTTATTTTAATCTACCCAATTGATGTTGTTATAAACAAAGAGGAGCACATTGGCTGGTTAAAGGATAGGTCTGCACAATATCGCAGATAAATTGAGGTTGGAGGAGGAAGATACCAAAAGGATTAGTTGGGTTATAAGTTTTCATTTTTGAGAAAGTGATAAAATTTAAGAAAAGAGCTTAATAAAAAGGCATGAAAAAAGTGAAACCTAAGCCTAACTCATTCGTCTTAGCATTAAACTGAAGTTGGGGTGAGAAATGTGTGAAAAAGATCAGGGAAGAAGGCCTATTAGATCAGGATGCCTGGCTGGAGATTATTATGAATGAGTACGGTGAACGGCTGACAAAGTTAGTTTATAACTATGTGAAGGACTGGAAGCTGGCGGAAGATATTGTCCAGGATGTATTCATTGTATGCTACAAAAATTATGACAAAATTGATGAATTGATCTCCTTTAAATCATGGATTTATCGATTGGCTATTAATAAATCAAAGGATGTATTGAAGAGTTCGGCGTTTCGAAAAGTAGTGATGAATTCAAGCTTGTATTCTCTTTTTTCATCGAAGGAATTGTCGCCAGAAAGAGATTTATTGAAGCGCAGTGAAGAAGAGTTTCTTTCTTTGTGTGTATTATCTTTGCCTGTTAAATATCGGGAAGTGGTTACGCTTTATTATTATGAAGAATGTTCGATTGAAGAAATCACAGGAATATTAGAAGTGAACCCCAATACGATCAAAACCAGATTGAGCAGAGGCAGAATGAAGCTGAAAAAAATGATGGAGAGGTGGGGATATAATGGAGGGCAAGCTTAAGCAGCTGCGTAACGCGATGGATTCGACGACCCACAAAGGTGTTCACTTTACGGAGTTCCAAAAAATGAATATCAGGAGAGCCGTCCTTAAAGATAAAATTGAGAAGCAAAAAGGCCCCAATAAACTAGTTGTATTCGCCATTTCCACTTTTGCCATTTGTTTATTAGCCTTCTTCGTTTCTACCGAGCTTTTGGTCAACCAGGATCATGAAATGATAAATGGTGCTCCAACTGCTCCTGAGCAGTGGGAAATACGACATGACTATAAGGAGAATCAAGCTACTAAATTCAGCATATTTCCTGATCCAAAATTGAAAGCAGCAGCACCCTATGGTTATATCTTTAGTTTCGCAGAACCTTTCGACACATATAAAGGAAAGGATCTTTCTATTTCTGCCATTCATAAAGAAACCGGTGAAAGAATACAAGTTGTACCGGCTCAGGAAATAATAGAACCATCGCCGGGATACCCAAGTTTGCAGCGTTTCTCGATTACATTCAAAGTGCCTTACGATGGCTTGTGGAAGTATGAGGTTTATCTGGATGGCAAAGCCTATGGCGATGTAGTTGTCAGTGTGGCTGAAAAATCAGAAGACGCCCCTATTACTCTACCCGAAGATATACCAGATTTTGTTCAAATAAGTGAATTTGAAAATATTGATTGGTCGCGAAAAGCAGTGGAGTTCGGTGACAGAGGCATTCTCGGGAATGAAAATAAGTCAGGGGTTATAGGTGCTGACATGCCAAGTCTAAATGGTCAAAAGTGGATGTGGCATCTATGGGGTGTAACGGATGTGGACTTGACAATAGTGGGATATCATAGAGAATCCAAAACAGTCCATAAAATTACGAATGGAATGGGATGGACAATCCGTGCTTATGGTCCAAATAACGGGGCAGATGCGCATACACCCTCATCAGTTAAAATTCCTCTAAAGGGAGAATGGGCAATTTTGCTTTATGTTGATGGTAAATTATTCGATCAATTAATTTACGATATAAATGAATGATCATTCTTTATAATCTTTTCTTCGTCGCCAAGAGGATACAGATTGGATCATACCTTTGAGATCAGGAGTTCTAATTGTGCTAGATTGTTTCAGCCTCTAATATCAACTAGTTCAAAAAAATGCTTGAAGCTAATGTAGGCTCAAGCATTTTCTATTTGTGTTTATGCTTTTTTCGATCTCTTCAAATAAGCGTAAATTAAATACCCAGCAATGACAACGACTCCGAGGGCGATTGTCAGCATCGCGAAATTTTCTTCGATGAATGGCATGGCTTTGTCGCCCAGTGCGACGATGATAGCTGCTTCAAGGAAGAAACGAAGGCCGCGGCCGATGATTGACCAGATAATGAGCGTCGGAATCCTAACGTTGGAGATTCCGGAAAAAATCGTGAAGACCTTATATGGAATAGGAGTGAAACCGGCAATCAGAATAGCCATTGCACCGTATTTTTCGAAATAGCGTTCGACCAGGACAATTTTCTCTTCTTTTATAAAATAACGCAAGATTGGACGGCCGACTCTTTTGCCGATATACCAGCCAAGCAGGGCACCGAGTACAGAACCTGCTGTTGTGATGAAGGCATACCAGAGTGCCTTGTCAGGATTGGCAATACCCATAGGGATCATCAAAACATCGGGAGGAATCGGGAAAAAGGATGATTCCAGGAAGGACACGAAGAATAATCCCCATGAACCAAATTCAAGCAGCCATTCTTCTATCGCGTGAATCCATTCAGACATGAAGCAGTATCTCCTTTAAGTTGTTATAGTAAAGTCGTGAAAATAAACCTAGTTAGAAGTATACCATTTTTACTTCTGCCAGAGCCAATTATTTCAGAGAGGGATGAATAACTTCAAACTCATCGTTTTCTATATCGTCAACCATATAAAAAGATAGGTCGCTCACTCTTTATTTATAGGGTGAAAGTGGTACTCTATAAAGGAACTCGATTGGAAGAGGAAGTTGTCTATGGAATACATACTTTATTTGCTGCTGGGCGGCCTGATCAGTGTCCTCTCTGGTTTTTTCGGGGTGGGAGGCGGCTTTATCCTGACGCCCATTTTATTATTGTTAGGCTTTTCGCCGCTTGAGGCAATCACAACCAGTTTGTTTTTTACAGTGGGTACATCCATTTCGGGAATTACAGCCCATATCCGCCTGAAGAATATCCTCTGGAAAGAGGGGTTGATGATGGGGTTGAGCGGAATTGCCGCGACGCAGCTGGCAAGGCCGCTGGTGTATGCCCTTGAAGCGAGGGGATGGGATGAAATCGTCATTCCGTTCCTCTATATTGTGCTGCTTGCTTATTTTGCGGTAAAAATGATCCGCCAGGGAAGAAAGAAAGACGAGGGAATCCCTGCACCTGCAAATTTTTCACTGCCAAAGCTGTTGGCCGTTGGATTCCTCGGCGGCTTCGTCTCGGCAACGCTTGGTGTGGGCGGCGGTTTTATCATCGTTCCGCTGATCATTACATCGCTGGGCTTCAATCCAAAAAAGGCGGTCGGAACGAGTTTATTTGCGGTATTGCTTATCGTATCAGTTGGGTTCGTTTCCTATGCGGTCAATACGGAGATCGATTACTTCATTGGCCTGATGCTGATTGCTGGCACGCTAGCCGGCTCCCCATTCGGCGCAAGAATGACTGGTTATTTTGAAAACAGGGAAATGAACGCGATGCTCGGAATCCTTTATCTTGTCACGCTGGCGGGAGCGGTCCTGAAGCTATTTGACCTGAATAAAACAGGGCTGTGGATCATGGGCATATTCATCGTGTATTTTTTTGCACGCTCAATTCTTAAAATAAAGACAACCAGGAAAATGGAAAAAGGCTGAGCTGCTCAGCCTTTTTTCTAATTATGCCTCAGAGGTGAATGGATGCTTAATGAACTTAGGAAGCTCCATCCCTGGTCTCTTTTTAACAAATAATGCTCCGTCTCTTTTAAAAGGAACGCGCTGATATTGGAGATCACTGTCATCGGGTGTGAAGTGGAATTGAACAGCATCTGTGTCTCCAAAGATCGGGATAATGTCTTTAATGTCTACAGGCGCTGTGCTGATGAGATCATACAATTGGATCGTCCCGTTTTCCTTCGTGAAAATAACAATAGAGTCTTTTTCTGCATGATAGTAAAGGTGGTCAGGAAAAACATTCAGAACATGAAACATCGTAATGCCGGCCGAATTTGCCGTCGAAAAAGCCTGGGAAACCGGCAATCTTCCATAAACCGCTTTTTCGATAAATTCAAGGTCGCGTGCCAACTCGAGTTTTCTCAAAACAAATGGGCTCTGCCCAGCAGAAACCTTTGTCGAATATAGATACTCTTCAACTTCTTCAAATCCGAATCTCGGATAAAAATCGAGCACACTGTCATTGGCGAACAGGTAGATAAAATCATATATTCCCTCGTACGCATCCAAAACATGATTCATCAGGCTTGCTGACAACCCCTTGTTCCGATATTCAGGATGGGTCATGACAGTGCCAATCTGCAGGGCTTTATAGCTTTTTCCTTCAATGATAAAATCGAGGTCGTTAACCGATACATTGGCCGCGATCCGGTCCCCGTCGGCATAGGAAAACGGGATGTATCGATTACCCCAATAGCCCTTTTCATGCCAGCTGGTAAAATCAATGCCGAAAATGTCAGCGGCCAGCTGGATAAAACTATTCCTCAAAACTTCATTCTCGCGGTAATGGCTTACTAGCTTCATATTTCAAAACTCCTGTCTCTCGAAGCGAACATATACGTTTTATGATGGAATCGGATTCCATAGATCAACCCCATAGCGAGCATATTGCCCATGAGCGAGCTTCCGCCATAACTGATGAAGGGCAGCGGGATGCCGGTAATCGGCAGCAGCTGGATCGTCATCCCGATATTCTGGAAGACGTGAAAGGTGATCATGCTGATGACTCCCGCGCTGATGTAGGTATTGAAAGGGTCGTTCGTATCTAGTGCCGTTTTTGTCAAATGGTAGATTAGCAGGAAGTACAGGCCGATGACAAAGCTGCCGCCCACAAAGCCGAATTCCTCACCGATGACACTGAAAATGAAGTCCGTATGGCTTTCAGGTATATAGACTTCGCTCCCATTCAGGCCTTTCCCGGTAAGCATGCCGGAACCAATGGCACTGAGTGATTTTAATAGATGGTACCCATATTCGGGGTAGCTCTCAGGGTCAAGCCACGCATAAATGCGCCCGAACTGATAGGTTTTTACCCCCAGGTATTTTTTCAGGATTTCTGGTTTCCAGATGACAAGATACAGGATACCGGCACCTAGTGCAGCTCCACTGCCATAGAGCGGAAGGATGATCTTCCAAGTGATGCCTGACACCAGGATGATCCCGGTGAAAATCGCAAGCACGACTAGAGAGGTGCCCAGGTCGGGCTGAAGCATGATCATTCCAAGTGGCATGGCGGTTATGAAGCCAAGCTTGATGAAAAGCAGGAAGTCAGTTTGAAGAGTCTTGATCGAATGTTTCTTATGGTGGGCATAGATCGTGCTGCTCAAGGCAAGAATCAGAAAGACTTTCATGAATTCCGAAGGCTGGATCGAACCGAATGGTTCGATGAAAAACCAGCTTTTTGCGCCATTCCTTTCCTCTGCTATGCTGGCAGGAGCGAAAAACAGGAAGATGAGCAGGAAGACTCCAAAACCGTACAAATACCAGCTAAGCTTGCGGTACTGTTCGCTGTCGAACATCATCACAACACCGATGATCCCCGACCCAACGACATACCAGAAGATTTGTTTATATAAAAAGTTCTGTCCAACATATTGGCCTGTTCTCTGGGCGCTGTAAATCGCGAAGCAGCTAGTCAAAAAGAACAACAGTAAAAGGAGCGTCAATGTCCAGTCAAAACGATCAATTTTTTTTAGAGGCTTCTCCATTTGCCACACCCTGTCCGATACGTTTCTACAATACTATGCTAGCAGAGATGAAATATCCTTACAATCCCTGATGAGGTAACATTTTCCTGTAAATAATGGCTGTTTTCGTAAAGATTATAGTTAAAATCCTAAAGCCGACTTTAACGTGATAAAAGGCATTTTGTAAGTCGGTACTAAGTTTGTAAGCTCTTTTCTCATATTAAGCGTTAATTTTGTGAAGAGACTTAGGTAACTCAATCCTATTTTGTAGTCAATAGCAACAAAGTTTGAGAAAAGAGCCTAAATAATAGACGAATAGTAAGGAAGAATAGTTTCTTTTTTGGCGGGGATTCTTTTACGGGAGAGGCAGATAATAATTATGTTTTTGAAGAGTCAGAATAAGATATTTTCTGCCGTTTTTGTTAGAATGGAAGAAGTGTTATTTTGTACGGAGCCGCTGGCAATTTTGCAGCTGAGAATTTTTCCAGGAGGTTTTGCCTTTGAAAAAGAACCATCCTTACAGCAGGGATTTACTATATGTCCATATGAACGAACGAGACCAGTATGTGCTCTCACATGGGATTGAATTCCATGAATTCGCCAGATCATTGTCTGATTCGCTCAACCATCTGCTGCTGTTGAAGCATCGCTATGAAGATGGTGAGTTCAACAGACATACTTTATTTGAGTATGTACCTGAGGACAGCGTCGAAAAACTGGTTGGAGCCAATGTCCATGCATTCGGGGATTTTTGCTGGATCGATTTTGAGGAAGTGGAAGCACTGAATGTGCTGTCTGCCCAGGAGATCGCTGAGCTTCTATATCTAGGGCATATTAAGCACCATTTGAAACTGCCCTTCTATAATCAGCTTAATAATCGTTTTGTGTTTCTGTCCACTGAAGATGGCTGGTATAACAAAACCTATTACCGAAATCTCAATGACTTTTTCCGCATGCTTGGCTATGTCCTGTCAGGAAAACTGGGGGAAATGAAGCCGGAAAAAACGCTGCTCGGAATCCGGAAAAAGAAATCCTATCCTTTTGTCAGCAAGGAAATCCTGAAATCATTGATACCAGCCTTGAAGGAAGGGGCGGTTTTTTCGCTGAAGAACATCCAGCAAAACCGCAACAGAATTGAAATACCAATCTGGGTCATCGGGGATTTTGCCAACATGGATGACATGCATGATGAATATAAGAAAGCAAGCCGCAGCAATCCGGATGGCAGGATTGTCTTCGATAAAAAAGCGAAAGAATGGAGCTTGTTTGCCCAATAAAGCTGTTTTCGGAAAGATTGTTGTTAAAATCCTAAAGCTGATTTTAACGTAATATAAAGCCATTTTGCAGGTCGGTATTAAGTTGCATGCTCATTTCTCATAAAAAGAGTCAACTTTGCGAAGAAACATAGGTCATTCCATCCTATTTTGTAGTCAATAGCAGCAAAGTTTGAGTAAAGAGCCCCCAATAAAGTCGAAAAAGCAAAAATTTTGAAGCGGTTTTTGGCAAATCGTGTATAATTGGATGTAGCGGAAAATTACATATCGAAATGAACAGGTGTCTTTTAAAAGAGACTTAATAGGGAAGTTGGTGAAAATCCAACGCGGTCCCGCCACTGTAAATGAGAGCAAGCTGCAACTGCCACTGTACAAATGTATGGGAAGGCGCAGCGAGCATTGACCATGAGCCAGGAGACCTGCCTGTCCATTGCACCAACAAACTTACGAGGATAGGGAGGTGCCGACAAGCTCTATGTCTTTTATGATGATAAAAACATTTGCTTACTCGGACATCTCCCCTTCAGGTGGAGATGTTTTTTTGTGTTTTGGCTGTGTTAAAGCCATACTTAACAAAGTTAATCGAAAAATTTGGAGGAGAAGCGAATGAAGAAGTTATTAATGATGATGGTGGCTGCAGCCATGATCCTGGCAGGCTGCGGTACCGAAGCACAGCCCGAAAAGAAGGAAAGCGAAAAAGCCGCACAGGAGCAGAAGACGGGATTCCCTGTCACGGTAAAAGACGCAATTGATGAAGAAGTGGTCATTTTAGAAAAGCCTGAAAGGATCATTTCTCTGATTCCGAGCAACACGGAAATTGTCTACGCACTTGAGAGCGGAGAGGCGATTGTCGGCGTCACCGATTTCGACAATTATCCAGAGGATGCAATGTCGAAGGAAAAAATCGGCGGAATGGAATTCAATATCGAGAAAATGATTTCTCTGAAACCTGACCTCGTACTTGCCCCCGGTTCGACCGCGGACACTGCAGAAGCAGGCCTTCAACAATTAAAGGATGCGGGAATTGCTGTTGTCGTTGTGAATGATGCACAGTCATTTGAAGAAGTGTATCAATCAATCGAGATGATTGGCAAGGCCATTGGCGAGTCAGAAAAGGCGGATGAGCTTGTAGACAAGATGAAAAATAGTTTTGCGGAATTAAAAAAGAAAGCTGAAACAATCAAGCCGGAAGAGCAAAAGACGGTCTTTGTGGAGGTCTCACCAGCACCGGAAATCTACACAGCCGGCAAGAACACTTTTATCAATGAAATGCTTGAGCTGATTGGTGCAAAGAACGCTGCCGGAGATATGGAGGGCTGGCCGAAGGTCGACCCGGAAGCAATTGTTGAGCGTAATCCTGATGTGGTTGTGACAACCTATGGATACTATACAGAAAAGCCAGTTGAGCAGGTGCTTGCACGGCAGGGCTGGAATAATGTGAAAGCGGTCAAGGAGCAGCAGGTTTACGATGTCCACTCCGACCTTGTAACCCGTTCAGGTCCAAGGCTCGCTGAAGGAGCAGAGGAGCTTGCAAAAGCCATTTACCCGGACATTTTTAAATAACAAATCAATCGCCTATCTAATCACGGCGGTGTTTTTGATCATATCGATGCTGCTGGGCATATCCATTGGTACGGTTTCCATTCCTGTACCAGCCATTATAGAAATCATTGTTGCTGAAGTTTTCCGCTTTCAGGGACAGGGAATTGATCCGATGCATGCAAGTATTGTCATGGATATCAGGCTGCCGCGTGTGCTGCTGGCAGGGCTTGTCGGTGCGTCGCTGGCGATTGCCGGTGCCGCGTTCCAGGGCCTGTTGCGCAATCCACTGGCAGATCCCTATACGCTTGGGATTTCATCAGGTGCCTCCATCGGCGCAGTCGTTACTCTGTTTTTCGGCATTTCGCTGCCGCTGATCGGTGTCTTCACATTGCCAGTGCTAAGCATTTTGTTCGCCTTCGCCACCGTCTTGTTTGTACTGTTTTTTGCCCGCAAAGTCGACAGACTGCTCAGGGTGGAAACAATCATCTTAACCGGAATCATCTTAAGTTCATTTCTGGGTTCATTCATTTCTTTGATGATTGCCCTTTCCGGCGAAGAGCTGCGGCAAATCATCGGCTGGCTGCTTGGCAGCGTGTCGATGCGCGGCTGGGAATACATTAAGATTATTTTTCCTTTCTTTATGATTGGTTTAGTGATATTGCTTGCCAATACAAGGGAATTGAATGCAATGTCCTTTGGTGAGGAAAGGGCACAGCATCTCGGTGTCAATGTCGAGCGCCGCAAGCTGCTGATTTTGCTGTCGGGTTCTCTTTTAACAGGATCGGCCGTAGCTGTATCAGGAACGATCGGATTTGTCGGTCTCGTCATTCCACACCTGACAAGGACAATCTGGGGTCCGGACCATCGCCATCTGCTGCCGTTATCCGTCCTGATTGGCAGCGGCTTCCTGATCCTCGCAGACCTGATCTCAAGAACGATTATCGCCCCTTCGGAATTGCCGATTGGCGTGATCACGGCATTAATCGGTGCTCCGGTTTTTGCATTCATTTTAATGAAAAATCGCAGGGAAAGAAGTGCAGGCCGATGATCACAGTGAAGAGTTTGACAGGCGGATATGCAGGCGGCGAGGTCCTGAAGAATATCAGTTTTGAGGTAGGAAAAGGGGAGCTGTTCGGCATCCTGGGCCCAAATGGAAGCGGGAAGACCACACTCTTAAAAATGATCAGCGGCGCTTTGGAATTCAGGGAAGGTGCCATTGAGCTGGATGGCCGGCCATTGACCCAGTATTCACCGAAACAGCTTGCCAGGATGATGGCAGTCCTGCCGCAGCATGCGGATCAAGCCTTTTCTTATAGTGTAAAAGAAACCGTCTCGCTCGGCCGCTATGCACACCAGAAAGGCTGGTTCAATAGCTGGCGAGATGAGGATGAAGAGATTGTCCAGGAGGTAATGGAACAGACGGGCATCACCCACCTTCAGGAAAAATCAATCACAGAACTATCCGGCGGCGAAAAACAACGAGTCTACCTCGCGCAGGCACTTGCGCAGCAGCCGAGGATTCTGCTGCTCGATGAGCCTACGAACCATCTCGACCTGAGTTTTCAAAAAGAGCTGCTGGACTTGCTGAAAAAATGGGCATCCGAACAGGGGTTGACTGTCGTTTCGATTTTCCATGACTTGAACCTGGCATCATTATATTGTGACAGGCTGCTTTTGATGGAAAACGGTGAGGTTCTGATTGTTGATACTCCTGCTGAAGTTTTAAAAGAAGAGCGAATCAAGAGTGTCTATAAGACGCAGATCAAAAACCACCCCCACCCGGAAATTGCCAGGCCGCAATTGCTGCTGGTTCCTGAAGCGGACGTCGGTCATAAGGATAACCTCAAGATTGATGCCAGGTATCTTGACGTCGGGCAAGACCGGATTGTTCTGCAGTCACCGGTAAAATTGCGGACAATGTCCTCGGGAATAACCGGTGCCGGGATCGGGTGGCACAGCACGTTCGTGCACCGGATTGTACCGATGGAGTATGACTGTAGCGACCATAAGGCGGAGATGGCCGAGTATTTGCAGGAAAATGGATTTCTTCCAAGCGAAACTGTTGGGATGATGACGGCTGTTTCAGCAGACACAGCATCATACCGTCTTTTTGAGGCAGACGGTATGTCGATTTTCATTCTGGTTTCCGCTGGGCACACTCATCGGGACAGACCACGGAATATCAACACCTGGCTGTTCATTAACCACAGGATTTCCGAGGAAGCTTTTATCCAGAGCGCAATGACCGCGGCAGAAGCGAAAATTAGTGTTTTGCAGGAGCTAGAGGGAAGCGGGGCAGGTATTGCTGGCCAGTCAGCTGGCATTTCTACGGATAGTATCTGCATCGCTGCCACCCAGCAGGGAGCAGCAATTTCTTACGCAGGCACGGCGACTCCGCTCGGCAAGCTGATCAGCGAGGGAATTTATACCTGCACGAAGGAAGCGATATTGAAGTATAGAGTTAGTAAAAGCGCGATTGAACATAAATGAAGGAAACCCGACATTCCATCTCGAATTTATTTTTAAGAGGTGATGATGATGGAATTGAAAATGGGCTATGTCATTTTATATGTTTCCGATCTGGAAAAAACGAAGCAATTTTACGGTGAGCTGCTTGGCCTTAAACTTCGCAATGAATTTGGGACCTATATCGAGTATGAAACTGGCAACACCGTTCTGTCGATGAACACCCGGGAAAGCGGCCGCGAGATCACGACGCTCCCAATCCCGGATGGAGTAAGGAAGGAACAAACCTTTGAGCTCGGATTTGTTACAGAGGACGTCCATGGCGCTGTGGAAAAATTGCGGGCCGCCGGAGTCCCGATCCTGCTCGAGCCAACCGAAAAACCATGGGGCCAGGTCGTCGCCTATGCAGCCGACCCAGATGGGCATTATATTGAGATATGCACCCCGATTGGGTGAAAAACAAGTCCTGCAGTTCATTGAGCTGCAGGACTTTGTTATTTATGGTGAGCTAATGAGACTGAGTATTAAGTTATAGTGGCTCTTGAGGCCAACATGTGCCCGAAACCGGAAAGGAGCGTTGAATTCGGTAACAAGTAAGGCCGGCATGTGCCCGAAACCGGAAAGGATCGGTAATTTCGGTAACAAGTAAGGCCAACATGTGCCCGAAACCGGAAAGGATCGGTAATTTCGGTAACAAGTAAGGCCAACATGTGCCCGAAAACCGGGAAGCCTCGTGATTTCGGTAACAAGTAAGGCCAACATGTGCCCGAAACCGGAAAGGAGCGTTGAATTCGGTAACAAGTAAGGCCGGCATGTGCCCGAAAACCCGAAAGCCTCATGATTTCGGTAACAAGCAAAATCATGCGTTTAATATAAGTTGCAATTAACTAAGGAACACATCTATCAAATGCTGAAATCACAAGAATTCCTTCACCGGTTTCTTCGCAAGTAGTGCAGCTGCCATCCCAAGCACCGGAAGGATAATGGACATCAGCAGAATTTCCTCATACCCGGCAAAATAATCGTAGGCGAGGCCAAATGGAAGAGGACCCAAGGCGGAACCAAGCACAGTGACGGTCATAGCCGACCCTTTGATACTGCCAAGCGACTTCCGGCCAAAAAAGCTAGGCCATACATAGTTCAAGGTAATCCTTTCGAAGCCCCCGCTGATTCCCCATAATACCCCGAATGCAATCGCGATTGCTGTTTGATCAGCTGCCAGCAGCACGAGGATGAAAATGATTTCCCCGGCGAAAATTCCAGCCAGGACGTACTGTACTTTTACCCGGTCCAGCAGCGGTCCTGCAATCAGAGTGACCGGAAACCCGATCAGTGCCATCAAGCTTAATACTAGCGCGGCAATTCCCGGCGAAATCCCATTTGTTTTAAAAATAGAAATCAAATGAAAAGTAAGTCCAGTGTTGACGAGAGCCGGAATACCCACGCAAAAAAGCAAAAGCCAGTATGCGCGTGTTTTGACTGCTTCCTGGACTGTCCAGTTCACCTCTTCAAGAGGATTGCTTGTTCTGTTTGGGTCAGCAGAATCATTTGTCCAATCAGGCTTAATTCCATCTGGATATTCACCAATATCCTCCGGTTTGTTTCGAATTAAAAAATAGGCCAGCGGAACAAAAACGACGAGAAGCAGGACACCCCAGACCTTCCATGAAAAGCTCCAGCCCCAGTTGGCAACAAGCCAGGCATTAAATGGCGGAAGCGCCGCTGAGCTGGCAAATCCGCCGATGGCCATCAGGCTCATTGCCTTCCCGCGTTTCGTAATAAACCACTGCGGAACCAAGGTGTTTGGAATCAGGCTCATCGAACCCTGGCCGAGGACACGGATCAGGAAAAAGCCAATGAACAGCATCGCAGTATTAACGACCATACTGTTCCAGAAGCTGGCCAGTGCCAGCCCGATGCCAACGATAACGGACATTTTTCTTTGTCCCCATTTATCAACGAAGCGGCCGACAAAGAACATACAGATTCCGGCAGCAAGGGTCGCAAGTGAGTAGACTGCGGATACATGCGAACGGCTCCAGCCAAAATCTTTTATGTAGGAATCAATAAATACGGAAACCGAGTATGTCTGACCCGGGCCAGAAAAAAATACGCCGAGCCCTGCGATGAAAACGATGACCCAGCCATAATAAAAATTTGTCTTGAATGGAGCGGATAATCCTGATGTCTTCATGTAAAAACCTCCCAGAACATCATATCAAAATTGTCCTTTCAAAAGCTTGCGAGAAGCAGGCAATATTGCCTGATTTACATTTTAAGGTTTTTACCTTATCTATATGAAAAAAGAAGATAACAGTCGATATTTGAAGAAAAACAAACAATATAACGCTTACAATGATGGTTGCTCATTTTTATAAATATGTTATGATAAATCCTGTTTTTATCGGACCCGGCTTGCTTGAGAGTAGGAAGCCACAAAAATATTTTAAGGGGTGTTTACTTGAATACTAATACAATTAAAGAACAATGGTTTGGCAACGTCAAAGGAGATGTCCTTGCTGGAATCGTCGTCGCGCTTGCTTTGATTCCTGAAGCGATCGCCTTTTCGATTATTGCCGGCGTTGACCCAATGGTAGGACTTTACGCTTCATTTGCGATTGCTGTGACAATCGCGATTGTCGGCGGCCGTCCTGGCATGATTTCAGCAGCCACCGGTGCGATGGCGCTGCTGATGGTAACGCTTGTTGCTGACCATGGTTTGCAATATTTATTGGCAGCTACGATTTTGACAGGAGTCCTGCAGATTCTGTTTGGTGTGTTTAAATTAGCACGGTTTATGAAGTTCATTCCACGTTCAGTTATGATTGGCTTCGTGAACGCACTTGCGATTTTGATTTTCATGGCACAGTTAGAGCAGTTTGTTGACGCAACATGGGTAATGTATGCGATGGTGGCAGGCGCACTTGCGATTATTTATCTATTGCCGCGTGTTACGAAAGCAGTTCCTTCACCACTTGTAGCAATCATTGTTATTACATTAGTAGCAATCATGACCAACAGTGGTGTTAAGACAGTTGGTGATATGGGTACTCTTACATCTGCTTTGCCAGCATTTCTGATTCCTGATATCCCATTCAACCTTGAAACGTTAAAAATCATCTTCCCATATTCATTGGCTTTGGCGATTGTCGGCTTGCTTGAATCTTTGCTGACTGCCCAAATTGTTGATGATATGACAGATACTTCTAGTGATAAAAATAAAGAAAGCCGCGGCCAGGGGATTGCGAATATCGTTGCTGGATTATTCGGCGGTATGGCAGGCTGCGCAATGATCGGCCAGTCCGTAATCAATGTTAAATCTGGCGGCCGAGGCAGATTGTCTGCACTTGTTGCTGGTACTTTCCTGATGTTCCTGATTATCGTTTTAGGAAACATTGTTGTACAAATTCCGATGGCAGCCCTGGTTGGCGTCATGATCATGGTATCAATCGGAACATTTGACTGGTCATCAATCAAAGGAATGGCAAAGACACCTGTAACAGATTCAATCGTTATGGTTGTTACTACTGTCACAACTGTGTTTACACATGACCTATCAAAAGGTGTATTTGCGGGAATCATTTTGAGTGCGATTTTCTTCGTAGCGAAAATCTCCAAGGTGAAAGTCACATCAACATTTGATGTCGCAATGAATCGCCGGACGTATTTTGTAACAGGACAAGTATTTTTCGCTTCAGTAACTGACTTGATTGAATCCTTCGATTTGAAGGAAAATGCAAAAGAAGTTGTCGTCGACCTGACACATGCCCATGTTTGGGATGACTCAGCCGTTGCGGCAATCGATAAAATTGTCATCAAACTAAGAGAGAACGGAACAGTTGTCCGTCTGCACGGCCTCAATGCCCCAAGCTCTCACTTGATTGACAAACTAGCCGTTCACAAACAGGAAGGCGCCAAGCTTTCCGGACATTAAAATGTAATATATATTTTGGGAAAGCACGTTGACGAATCAGCGTGCTTTCTTTATATATAATATAATGGAAATCAATGTAGGGGGAATAGCATGTTTAAGAGAATCTTGCTCGCTTCTGATGGGTCGGACCATTCAGTGCGTGCGGCGAAAAAAGCGGTAGAGCTGGCAAAGTTAAGCGGCGATAGTGAAATTACAGTTGTTTATGTTGTCGATGGGCAGACTTCCAAGGAAGATGTCCTTCACAATCCAGATCGTACAGTAGTCGAGGAAAAAAGAAAAATCAGGCTCCAGCCGGTAACAAACCTGCTAGAAGAAGAGAGTTTGAACTTCAGGTTTGAAAAATTGCTCGGTGAACCAGGCCCGGCCATTGTTGACTATGCCAACAAGAATGCATTCGATGTCGTCGTTGTCGGCAGCCGCGGTTTGAATGGACTGCAAGAAATGGTCCTTGGCAGCGTCAGTCACAAAGTCGCAAAACGAGTGAAAGCACCGGTATTAATCGTAAAATAACCAGCGTTCAGGCCAACCTGAGCGTTTTTTTCTTTAAAGGTGTTTATTTTGTAGGGTAATAGGCCGGATAATTTCTAAAAAGTTTGTAATGATGGCGGCATCTTAGTTTTTTTATAGCGAGAATTTTATTTATATAGCGGAAATCCAAATAATATAGCGAGAATCCAAATAATATAGCGAGAATTTTATTTATATAGCGAAAATCTAATTATTATAGCGAATTGGAAATAAACCTCGATTTTTTCCAGCTAAAAGAAAAGCACCTCCCAATTATAGACAATGTCTAAAATTGAGAGGTGCTTTTCATCAGCCGTTTTTTACATTTACGCAGATGCTTCTGTTTCACTTTTCCCGCTCAGCTTATCGGCAATCACCGTGAGCGCGCCATCTCCCGTGACGTTTGTTGCTGTTCCGAAGCTATCCTGTGCGAGATACAGGGCGATCATCAGCGAAAGCATCGTGCTGCTGAAGCCGAGCATCGTTTCTAGCAATCCGAGCGCTGCCATGACGGCGCCGCCTGGTACTCCTGGTGCGGCGATCATGGTAACCCCAAGCATCATGATGAAGGGCAGCATTTCCGCGAAAGTTGCTTCCTGTCCTTGAAGGAGCATGACGGCCATACCGCAGCTGACCAGAGTGATGGTGCTGCCTGACAAATGGATTGTCGCAAGCAATGGGACGGAAAAATCAGCTACTTTCTCACGTGCGCCTATTTTACGAGCGTGCTTCAAGGTTACCGGAATCGTAGAAGCGGATGACTGTGTGCCGAGTGCGGTCATGTAAGCAGGTGCCATTTCCTTCAGCATTTTGAAAGGATTGCGCTTAGCCGCTGTACCCGCGACACTGTATTGGACCAATAGATAGATTAAATGAAGAAGAATGATCATAATGAAAACCTTGATAAAAACGCTCATGATCGCGGAAACCTGTCCGCCCTGGGTCATGTTCGCGAAAATCCCGAAAATGTGGAATGGCAGCAGCGGGATGATGACCTTTTCAATGACAAGTTCAATGATTCCCCTGAAATCAATCAGTGCGTTTTGCAGTGTCTTGCCTTTGATATACGCCATTCCCAAACCGAGCATGAACGCGACCAAAAGCGCGGTCATGATTCCCATCACAGGAGGCATGTCCACTGTGAATAAAGGTTTAAGAAGAGCTTCTTCCGGATTCTCGAATTCACGGACATTTTGACTTTTTAATAGAATTGGATAAAGTGCTGTTGCAGCGAAAAAAGCGAGTAAGCCAGCAGCGACTGTTGAGACATAGGCAATAGAGGTTGTAATCCCCAGCAGTTTGCCCGCTCCTCTGCCTAAAGCAGCAATTCCTGGTGCGATGAAACCGATAATGATGAATGGAATGGCGAACCCTAAGAAATTACCGAACAGGCCATTGAAGGTTGCGAAAACTCTAATTATGATTTCCGGAAAAATCATGCCCGCAACAATTCCAAGGGCGATCGCCAGAATTATTTTTGGCAGTAAACCGAATCTCCTCATGATGTCCTCCCTGAAAATGCAATTGTTTTTATTAGGTGGATTATACATGGATAATGAATGATTGTTAAGACATTTACTCATTCACAGAATTATTAGTTAATTCATATGGTAATTTAGGTGTTAAAATTGGGTTTGCTGCCTAAAAGTGGCTTTTCAAAAGGTAACTTATTCTGTGAATGTTAACTTTTGACTCCCTGGCAGGTTTCACGCCTGAAAAACAGGAAATAGTATAGCTTGAGAGTTATTATTAGGCTCTTTTCTCAAACATTGTTGTTATTGACAACAAAATAGGATTGAATGACCTATTTTTCTTCGCAAAGTTGACTCTTATGTGAGAAAAGAGCATGCAAACTTAATACCGACCTGCAAAATTGCCTTATATTACGGAAAAATCGGCTTTAGGATTTTAACAACCATCTTAACGAAAACAGCCTATTATTAAAAATTGATAACAATTCCGTAATTTAAAAATAAAGTGGTAAAATAGGAAGCGGAAAGTGGAGCCAGATTGAATTTATTGGAGGTCTATTTTTATGAAGACAAGAATCGGGCTGCTGTACGGCGGCAAATCTGCTGAACATAAAGTATCAATGCAGACAGCACTTGCTGTGACGAAAGCATTGGATTTTAAAAAATTCGAGATTTATCCTATATACATAACCGAGGAAGGAGAGTGGGTCAAGGGTCCCGAGCTCAATGCTCCTGCAGAAAATGTAAAAACGCTGGAGTTCTCAGACAACTCGAACCTTCCGACTCCTTCATTCACACCAGCATTATTCCAGGCTGGCGGTGCTGAATCCGGGAAGACTCTTGATGTCATTTTCCCATTGCTGCATGGACCGAATGGTGAAGATGGAACGGTGCAAGGCTTGCTGGAATTATTGAATCTTCCATATGTCGGCAATGGCGTCCTCGCCTCTGCTGCCGGCATGGATAAAATTGTTATGAAAAATGTCTTTGCACAGGCGGGACTTCCTCAGGTGGACTATGTGGCCGCTATTAGAAGCGACTGGGAAAAGAATAGTGAAAAGGTATACGGTCTTGTTGAAGAGAGACTTGGCTATCCTTGCTTTGTAAAGCCTGCAAACCTTGGGTCCAGCGTAGGAATCAGCAAGGCATCCAACAAGCAGGAGCTTGAGGAAGCCTTCAAAGAGGCCTTCCAATTTGACCGTAAAATCATCATCGAACAGGGAGTTGTCGCACGTGAAATCGAGATTGGCGTCCTTGGAAACGATGAACCTGAATGCTCGGTAGTTGGCGAAATCGTTCCTA
Source organism: Bacillus sp. ISL-39 (assembly GCF_018613295.1). Taxonomy (NCBI): domain Bacteria; kingdom Bacillati; phylum Bacillota; class Bacilli; order Caryophanales; family Bacillaceae; genus Bacillus; species Bacillus sp. ISL-39. The sequence continues at coordinate 22,984 of NZ_JAGGQM010000020.1, read as the reverse complement.
AAAAGGATTTCTATGATTACAAAGCGAAGTATGAGGACGGCGATACAGCGATGATCATCCCTGCTGAAATCACGGAGCAGCAATATGCTGACCTGAAGGAGATGGCAGTCACTGCTTTCAAGGCGCTGGATTGCTCAGGTCTTGTTCGCGCCGATTTCTTCCTGACAAAGGATGGCCAGCTGCTGATTAACGAGGTCAACACAATGCCTGGCTTCACGCCATTCAGCATGTTCCCGCTCCTGTGGAAGCATACAGGTGTCGAATACCCGCAGCTGATCGAAAAGCTGGTGAACCTCGGAATCGAACGCCATGCTGAAAAACAGAAAATAAAGTATACTTTTTAAGAATAGATCATCCAGGGAGACACGGCAGCCAGTGGCATGGCCGTGTCCCTTTATTTCGGGAGGATAATAGTATGATTCAAAAATCTTTATCAGAAATCGCCCAAATGGCAGGAGCGCTGAATGATGTAAGCCAGTTTGCAGATGTCAACGTCAAAGGCGTTTCAATCGACACTCGCAAAATAGAAACAGGGAATTTGTTTGTTCCTTTTAAAGGGGCACGGACAGATGGACATAACTTTGTAGCTGATGTCATCCAAAATGGCGGAGCTTCGGCAGCATTATGGCAAAAAGATGTTCCGAACCCTCCGGAGGGTTTGCCGGTCATTATCGTTGAAGATACAACGACCGCCTTGCAGGAGCTGGCTAGAAATTACCGCAACTCGCTTGATATAAAGGTTGTCGGGATTACCGGCAGCAACGGAAAAACGACAACAAAAGATATGACAGCAAATCTGCTGGCGCAAAAATACAAAGTGCAAAAGACCGAAGGAAACTTCAATAACCACCTGGGCCTTCCGCTGACGCTCCTTCGTTTGCAAGAAGATACAGAAGTCGCCGTACTTGAGATGGGCATGAGCGGCAAGGGCGAGATAGAATTTTTAACGAAAATGGGGCGTCCGGATGCCGTCATCATCACTAATATTGGCGAATCCCATCTGCTTGACCTTGGTTCAAGGGAAGCGATTGCTGATGCAAAGCTTGAAATCATCAGCGGCCTTCAGACAAATGGCCAGATCATTTTTCACGGAGACGAGCCTCTGTTGCAGGAAAGACTGCAGGATTACAAAGGAAATGGCGTCCTGAAAACATTCGGGGCCAGCCAGGATAATGACTTGTATCCGGTCAAAATCGAGCCAATGGAAAATGGAAATAAGTTTACCACCAATCTTGGTGATGAAACTTTCTATCTTCCGGTGCTCGGAAACCATAATATCCTGAATGCACTGGCAGCCATGCTTGCTGCGGAGTTCTTGGGTGTTCCTTTTGAAAAAATGAATGCCGGTTTTGCAGGCTTGAAGCTGACCAATATGAGGATGGAACTTTCCGAAGGAGCTAACGGAGAAAAAATCATCAATGATGCCTATAATGCCAGCCCGACATCCATGAAGGCAGCAATCGACCTCGTCGCCAATCTGTCAGGCTACAGCCGTAAAATCCTTGTTCTGGGTGACATGCTAGAGCTTGGGCCGCTGGAGGAGGAATACCATTACACAGTTGGAGCTTCCCTCGATGCTGAAAAAGTCGACTATGTTTTCACATACGGCAAGCTTAGCGAGTCAATTGCCAGAGGAGCAAAAGAAGTCCTTGGTGACGACAGGGCATTTGCTTTCCAGGATAAACAACAATTGAGCGACAAACTGAAAAAGTATGTAACCGGCGAAACGATCATCCTCGTCAAAGCATCACGAGGCATGGCGCTCGAAGAAGTCGTCCAATCGCTGCAATAATTACCCTCAAGATGTCCTGCTGCCAGGGCATCTTCTTTTTCTTAATCCAGCTCTATCGCCTAGCCCCTCGAGACGCTTCGGTCCTGCCAATGAAGTCAAAGAACGACTTCACTGTCAGGCCCTCCAGCGCTTGTCGGGGCTGAACGAGGCGCTTGCGCTTTTTGTTTTTAACGATATGATTACAAAAGTCTTTATCAAGGAAATTCCGGGTTAAATGATTTAAAATGGGGAAAGATTAAATACGAGAAAAACTAATGGGTGATTGGTTATGATAGGTTGTCTGTTAATCCATGGCTTTACCGGGTCTCCGTTCGAAGTGGAACCACTTGCCCAGTCGCTGAAAGAGAGGACCGATTGGAAAATAGTTGTTCCTACCCTGCCTGGCCATGGCAATGAGCTGAATTTGAGGGGAATCAAACATAATGAGTGGATCGACCATGCCGAAAACGAACTGAAGGCGTTATTGAAAGAGTGTGATACCGTCTATGTTGTTGGTTTTTCGATGGGCGGGCTGATTGCCAGCTATCTTGCCTCGACTTACCCGGTTGATAAGCTGGTTCTGCTCAGCGCGGCTGCTTATTATGTGAACCCTAAACAGCTTGCATTCGATATCAAGGAAATGATGAGGGATACGTTCCAAGGAAAACTAAAAGAAAATGAATTATTCAAGCGTTATACACGAAAGATCAAAGAAACACCCATGACCTCTACCTTGCAGTTTCGCAGGCTTGTAACCAAAATTAAGCCTATTCTCAATGAAGTGAAGGTGCCTACCTTGATCGCGCAAGGCGAGAGTGACGGCATCGTGCCCCCTAAAAGCGCCCGGTATCTATACGAAAATATTGGCGCTGAAGAAAAACGGCTGATTTTTTATAAGAACTCCAAACATCTGATCTGTCACTGTGATGAAAAAGAACACTTATTTGATGAGGTGTATGATTTTTTGACCTCTAACCCAAGAGAAGGAATCAAGAGCTGAGGCAATTCCTCAAAAATTGCTTTTCCTTCCTAAAGATGGTATCATGAATATTGAGTGTCTAACTGAGAAAATCCTTTAAGCGGACATACTCCCGTGATGGAGAATGTCTTTTTTTGCTAATATTTCAGGTTCTGTGCTTCAGCGTGTTGTAATTGCTGATTCAGCCCTGCTTAAAACACAAGGTGAGAACACCTATTTTGCCGTAAAGGTACGACAAACTAACCAGAATCAGAAATGGTTTGGATCCTTAAACAGCCACTTATTAAAATAACGATGCATCGGTTATTGCCGATGCGGGATAAATGTGAACAAAAAGGAGAATGAGCAAAGTTGACAATGTTCCAAGACATGGGCATTAGCCCCGCAACATTAAAAGCTGTAAAGAATATGGGTTTTGAGGAAGCAACTCCAATTCAGGCAGAGACGATTCCAATCAGCCTTCAGAACAAAGATGTGATCGGCCAGGCGCAGACAGGTACTGGTAAGACTGCTGCTTTCGGTATTCCTCTAGTGGAAAAAATCAAGAAAGAAAACCATAACATCCAGGGAATCATCATCGCGCCAACTCGTGAATTGGCAATCCAGGTTTCCGAGGAATTATACAAAATCGGTGCTGGCAAGAGGTTGGGCGTTCTTGCAATCTATGGCGGCCAGGATATCAACCGCCAGATCCGCGCATTGAAAAAAGGTCCTCACATCATCGTCGGAACTCCAGGACGACTTCTTGACCATATCAACAGAAAGACGATCCGTCTTGATACTGTAGAGACAGTCATCCTTGACGAAGCAGATGAAATGCTGAACATGGGCTTCATCGAAGATATCGAAGCAATCCTTGCAAAAATCCCTAACGAACGCCAGACATTATTGTTCTCGGCAACAATGCCAGGACCGATCCGCAAGATCGCTGAGCGCTTCATGAAGGATCCGGAAGTTGTTCGTGTCAAAGCGAAGGAAATGACAGTTCCTTTGATCGAGCAATACTATGTTGAAGTACAGGAGAAGAACAAGTTCGATGTTCTTACACGACTTCTTGATATCCAATCTCCGGAATTGGCAATCATCTTCGGACGCACGAAGCGCCGTGTTGATGAGCTTGCTGAAGCATTGAACCTTCGCGGCTACACTGCCGAAGGAATCCACGGCGACCTCACTCAGGCAAAGCGTATGTCTGTTTTAAGAAAGTTCAAGGAAGGTTCAATCGACGTGCTAGTTGCGACAGACGTGGCTGCTCGTGGACTTGATATTTCTGGTGTAACGCACGTTTATAACTTCGATATCCCGCAAGACCCTGAAAGCTATGTACACCGTATCGGGCGTACTGGCCGTGCAGGTAAAGAGGGTATGGCGATCACGTTTGTCACACAGAGAGAGACTTCTTACCTTCATGTAGTGGAAAAAACAACTAAACGCCGCATGGAAAAAATGACTGCTCCAACCGTGGACCAAGCGCTTGAAGGCCAGCAAAGAGCAGTTGTTGACAAGATTACACAAACAATCGAGTCAAATAACCTTCAATACTACCGCCAGGCAGCGGATGAGCTATTGAAAAATCATGATGCTCAAACAGTCGTTGCTTCAGTATTGAAAATGCTCACTAAAGAGCCTGATACAACTCCTGTTAAGCTTACTGAGGAAAAGCCTCTTCCAAACAGAAGAGACAAGAAGCCTCAAGGAGACCGCAGAAGATACGATAACAGAGGCGGCGATGGACGCAATAAAAAGCCTTATAAGCCACGCTCTGGAACGAAACGCACAGGCGGCGGCAGCAGAGAAGGCGGCGGCTACAAATCTAGACCTTCACGCTAAAATAAACACCCAAACCCCGGTTTTTAACTAAACCGGGGTTTTTTGTATGCGGCATTTACAAACTCATTCGGCAATAATTTTTCCAGTCCCCCATCCATTGAATTTGGACATACTACCTAAAAAACGGGGGTGGCTGATATGACGATTGTTAGGCTTGGGTATGTTGCGATGAGTGAGGAGTTGAAGAATGCCTCTCCGTCACAGACGATGACATTCAAGCAATTCCAGGGAATCAAGGACAGGGACGCAGCCATCAATAAGCTGGAGAGAATCGCTGTATCCAACCTTGAAAACTGCCTGCGTCTTCTCAGGCACAGCAAAGCGAACGAAATTCACTTTTTCCGGCTCAGCTCGAGGCTGATTCCGCTTGCCAATCATGAAGAGCTTTCCGATTGGAAGTATATGCGCGCGTTAAAAGAACCATTAAAGGATATAGCTGACTTTTTACAATCAAACCCGATGCGTGTTGATTTTCACCCAGACCATTTTGTGCTGCTGAATACACTGAAGACCGAAACCCTGAACAATTCAATCAGGACTCTTGCAATGCATCATGCCTTATTGAAGGGGATGGAAATCGATCCCGAGCAACGATGTGTCCTCCATGTCGGCGGTGTCTATGAAAACCGGGAAAAAGCGCTGGAGCAATTCATCCATAATTGGGGACTTGTTTCAACCAGGCTGCAAGATATGATCATGCTGGAAAATGATGATACATCGTTCACGCTGCACGATACGCTTTACCTTTGCGAGAAGCTTGGAATCCCGCTGGTTTTCGATTATCATCATCACCTTGCCCATCATGAAAACATAAACTGGGAGGAGCAATGGGATCGAATCGCTGGCACGTGGGAGCACTCGAAGCTGCCTGTAAAAATGCATATTTCCAGTCCGCGTTCCGAGAAAGAATACCGGGCGCACGCCGAATATGTGGATGCTGACATGTTCATGGATTTTCTTAACGGGATAAAAGGTTCAGTCCCGGAAATCCACTGCATGATCGAAGCGAAAAAGAAGGATCTCGCCCTGTTCAAGCTTGCTGAAGATTTAAGACTAAAGCCTGAAGTGGAGCCCATTGATGGCAGCAGCTTCAAGATAAAATAACACGGATCCTCGGGCCCATAGCGCATTTTCCTCCCAATTTAGTGCCATACTGATGTGTTATTGTTGTATACTTAGGAAGGTGCTATTAATTGGAAAAATAGGAGGAAGCTTTATGACGATTTCTGAGCCGCAAAAGCGGATTTCCGAGCAGGCCTTGACTGTCTGGAAAATTGCCGCTGGCCTCCATTCCCTGGTGGTATGGATATTAGCGGGCGGTCTGATCGCCATTACGATCATATTTGACTTTCCTAAATGGATTATTGCTGCAGCTATAGCTGTGGCTGCTGTATATAGCTATTTATTCATCATTTTATTGCCAACCTTGCGCTGGAAACGCTGGCGCTATGAAGTAAGGGAACAGGAGATTGAGCTCCAATATGGTGTATTCATCATAAAGAGGACGCTTATTCCGATGATCCGTGTCCAGCATGTTGATACACAGCAGGGCCCTTTATTGCGAAAATACCGTTTATCGACGGTGACGGTTTCGACTGCTGCGACCATCCATGAAATACCCGCGCTGGATATGGAGGAAGCCGAAAATTTGAGGACCTCCATTTCAAGACTTGCAAGGGTGGCGGATGAAGATGTCTGATCCGAAAAGGCTGCATCCGATCGCTGCTGTCGTCAATGCGCTTCGCCAGCTGAAGGAAATGATCATCCCTTTCCTGATTTTCGTCGTTTTCGGGAGCAGGGGAACGGATTGGGACCTGTTTTACTTCTTTGGTTCAATTGGGGTTGTCGTGCTTGTTTTAGTTTACGGAGTTTTGTCATGGTACAGATTTACATATCGCATCGAACAAGGTGAATTGCGAATCGAATATGGGTTAATTGTCAGGAAGAAGCGATATATACCGTTCGACCGGATTCAAAGCCTTGACTTGTCCGAAGGAATTTTACAGCGGCTGTTCGGCCTTGTGAAGGTGAAGGTGGAGACGGCCGGCTCAGGCGGGATGGGACTCCAGGATGGAGAGGCGGTCCTTACGGCGATCACAAAGCAGGATGCACAGGAAATCCATGACTATCTCGTTTCGATCAAAAAGTCCGGGCAAATCCTGGATGGGGAAGAGAAACCGGAATCCTCGGAGGATCTTTTATATAAAATCTCCGTTTCAGAACTATTGATGCTGGCAACAACGTCAGGCGGGGTCGGTGTAGTCATTTCCGCGGTGCTGGCGTTCGTATTTCAATTTGAAGAGTTCATTCCTTACGAACAGATTTTTGATGGAGTCGAGCACTTTGTCCAGAACGGGGTTGTTTTTATCAGCGTTGTAGTTTTTCTAGGATTCCTGTTGGCGTGGATTATTGCGCTGTTTGGTACGATGCTGAAATACGCTAATTTTACCGTTAGAAAAGTGGACAATGACCTTGTCATCACACGTGGATTGCTGGAAAAACGGCAGTTCACGATTCCGCTTAATCGAATTCAGGCCGTCCGCATCAGCGAGAATCTCGTCAGGCAGCCGCTTGGCTATGCTTCAGCATTTGTGGAAAGTGCGGGAGGTTCGGCGCTTGACCAGGAAAGCTCTAAGGTCCTCATCCTTCCAATCGTAAAAAAAAGAAAGATCCCCGGCCTGCTTGAACCGCATTTGACGGAGTACCACTTCCGTGTCAATATATCGCCTGCACCTGTAAGGGCATACAGCAGATATTTACTGAAAGGCTGGCTGTTCACGCTGCCAATCATCATTGCGGCCATCTGGTTTTTGAGACCATGGGGCTTTGGTTCGCTGATCCTGCTGGCTGTCTCGGCGGTATGGTCCTATCTTAATTATAAGGATGCAGGCTGGAGCCTTGACAATGGGATGCTGACCTTCCGATATCGCAATATTGTCAAGAACACAGTGTATATGAGGAAAAACAAAGTCCAGTCCTTCAGCATGAAAGAAAGCTTTTTTCAGCGGAAAAAGAAACTGGCTACCGTCGAGGCAATTGTCAAATCCGGGCATGGCGGTGCTGGCGGCAAAGTCATTGACCTTGAGAAAAAGCATGTTGACATGATGTATCACTGGTACTCACATGAAACGAATGAATGAGAAAGCGTAAGCGCCTTGATCAGCCCCGACAAGCGCTGCCCGCCTTAAAGCGCCACGTCCTGTGGATGGCCGGTCTAGCACATCGTGTGCCTCGGAGGACCCTCCGGTGAAGTCGTTCTTTGACTTCATTGGGCGGACCGAAATCGAAATGTATAGCCGACTGCCCAGAAACGCAGAAGCTGGACATTTCTCGAAGTGAAATTCACCCCCTGTACAAAAAAAGCGCCCTTGAGGCGCTTTTTATTACCTTTTATATATGGCAGCTCCGGTCAGAAAACCTGCAAGCATGCCAAAAATATGGGCGGTAATATTGATGTTCGACTGGACGAATGTCATGACCACGGCAATGATGGCGATCGTCATGATCGTCTGGGAGTTTTCGCGTGACATCATGGCTTTCCGGAACATTGTGATAGAAATATAGAAACCGAACAGTCCGAAGATGGCACCGCTTGAACCTACATGTGTGTAGGTCAGCGGCTCGAGAATCAGGGTAGCAATGTTTGCGGCGATGCCTGTAGCAAGATAGAGCAGGGTGAATTTTGTTTTGCCAAGCAGCTGCTCGAGTGCCGGGCCGAACAAGACGAGCGAAAAGCTGTTGAACAGCATATGCGCAAACCCCGCATGCATGAAGATGGGTGTGACAAGCCGCCAATACTCACCGTTCACAACGTACAAGTTCACACCGGCTAGAAGTCCAAACAGGTATTTGCTCGGGAAAATTGGCAACACCGTCAGCAGATATAATATGATATGGATGGCAATGATGATGGTGATAACAGGGTAAAGTCTAATGAAGTCGCGCAAGCTTTCTGTTCTTGTAAACATGGAAACCTCCTCGGTCCTCATAATCGTGAGGTTTGGTTATTTTTTAAATTGGTAAAAGTCCTAATCTAAAGGATAGCCCTAATGAACGAAAGTTGTACACTATTTTCTATGCACATTTCATCTTTTTTAGAAGGGAGCTGGAAAAATGATCATTGGAACAGGAATCGATATCGTGGAAATCAGCAGGATCCGCAAACTGGCAGAGTCGCAGCCGCGTTTTCCTGAGCGGGTTTTAACGGAAAAAGAAAGAGAAGTTTACAAGCAATATAATGAACGAAGAGGAATTGAATTCCTTGCCGGACGCTGGGCAGCGAAGGAAGCTTTTTCAAAAGCGAAGGGGACTGGTATTGGAAAGGAATTGTCCTTCATGGATATCGAAATCGAGCACGACCCACACGGAAGGCCAATCGTGGTTAAGCCCTATTTGGAAGGAGTCCATCTCTCGATTTCACACAGTGAGCATTATGCGATCGCGCAAGTGGTCATCGAAAAAATTTAAAATGCTTGTCAATCCCGGGGGCATATTCGCCCAGGTTGTCTCATATATTCATAATGCAGTAAGGGAGACAAGGCTAGGGCGGCGAGAACATGGCTGCACGAAGACTACTCAAGCAATTTTGCAGCCGGTGTCTTATTCCTGTCCTTTCTTTCCCTTTACACGTTTAAATGAGACTAAAAGGGGTTGGAAGAATGAAGAAAAGGTTGTTGCTGCTTCTCGCCGGGCTCATGGTTATTTTTGCTCTGGCTGCCTGCGGTACCAAATCACAGGAATCTGTGGTTAAAGAGCTGGATGGAACGCTCGAAGATCTGAAGAGTTACAAGGCTAAGGCAAAGATGACATTGCAAATGGGCACGGAGCCACAAGTGTATGATGTGGAGATTTGGCATAAAGATCCGTCATTTTACCGTGTGAATCTGAAGAATGCCCAGAAGGACCAAAGCCAGATGATCCTCAGGAACGATGAAGGAGTTTTTGTTCTGACGCCTGCCCTTAACAAAAGCTTCAAATTCCAGAGCGACTGGCCGAAGAACAGCAGCCAGGCTTATCTGTACGAATCTTTAATCACTGATATTCTGGAGGATAAGCAAGCGAAATTCTCGGCAACAAAGGAACATTATGTGTTCGAAACGAAAACAAGATACCAGAACAATAAGATGCTTCCAATCCAGGAAATCAAGCTGAACAAAAAGAGCCTGGCGCCGGTTAGCGTGAAGGTGATGGACCCAGACCGCAATGCGCTTGTGACGGTTGAATTTTCTGACGTGAAATTCGACGCAAGCTTTGACAAAGATGCGTTTGATATGAAAAAGAACATGACAGGAGCCCAGCTTGAGGTACCGGTTATGGCAGATGTAGAGGACAAGGAATTCACAGTGAAATACCCAGTTGCTGAAATCCCAGGCGTGACTTTGATTGATGAAAAGGAAATCACGACAGAGAATGGAAAACGTGTCATATTGACCTATGACGGCGAAAAGTCCTTCACGCTGATCCAGGAAAAAGCAGATGCCATGCCTGCAATGTCCTCTGCGATCAATATGACTGGAAAACCTGTCGACCTAGGATTCACAATTGGAGCCATGAATGAAACCTCAGTATCCTGGACCCACCTCGGAGTCGATTATATGCTGGCTTCAACAGACCTATCACCAGAAGAACTTGAAATGGTCGCAAAATCAGTTCTGTCCGATATGGAAAAATAAGAATTCAAATGCAGGCTCAGTGTAACCTGGGCCTGTTTTTTTATGGATTAAGGAATAAAACCATTTCTTTAAGGAATATAATGCAAGTTTTAAGGAAAAAAACAGATTTTTAAGGAATATATTTAGTTTTTAAGGAATATATTTAATTTTTTCGGAATAAATCGTCTTGAAGCTCAATCTGCGTATAACTGCCACGAACTTTCCACTCGGAAAACCCGTATATATTATCCATTTGACATTGAGTTCTATCGGTTTGATAATAAAACAATAAAAATAATGTTCGGGTTGAAGGAAGTGGAGTTTCATTGGAGGAGCAAGGATTTTTTTACCGTGATACATGGGCAGAGGTGGACCTGGACCACGTCAGGGCAAATGTGGAGCGGATTAAGGGCCACCTGCCTAAAGATGTTGAATTTATTGCAGTTGTGAAGGCCAATGCTTACGGACATGGGGATTCGCAGGTGGCGGAAGCGGCTTTGGCTGCGGGAGCATCGATGCTGGCTGTCGCGTTCATGGATGAAGCCCTAGCGCTCAGAAAGAAGGGGATCACCGCACCGATCCTTGTACTGGGGGCCAGCCGGCCGGAGGATGTGAACATTGCGGCCGAGGAGGGAATCATCCTGACTGTTTTCCAGAAGGATTGGCTGGAAAAAGCGCGGGAAGTCCTTAAAGCAGATGCTTCCCTGTCACTTCATATAAAAATAGACACAGGTATGGGCCGGATCGGAATTCGTTCTGTAGAAGAATTGAAGAGTGCGGAAAAATTGATTGATGAGGATGAAAGACTCCAGCTGCACGGCATCTATACCCATTATGCGACAGCGGATGAATTGGATGACTCATATTTTAACAAGCAGCTTGCCTTGTTCCGGGAAATGCTCGGTGCCTTGGAAACGCAGCCCCCGGTCGTCCACAGCAGCAACAGTGCCGCCGCTCTGATGCATGCGGATGCCCGCTTCAACGCGGTAAGGGTCGGAATTGCGATGTACGGTCTGGCCCCATCAATGGAGATAGCGCCTGAATTGCCGGTCGAGCTGCAGGAGGCATTCACACTGCATTCCAGGCTCGTACATGTGAAGAAGCTTGAAAAAGGCGAGAAGGTCAGCTACGGAGCGACATATGAGGCGCCAGAAGAAATTTGGGTAGGGACGCTTCCAATTGGGTATGCTGATGGATGGATAAGAAGACTGCAGGGTCAGGAAGTGCTGATCGATGGCATAAGATCCCCAATTATCGGACGGATTTGCATGGACCAATGCATGGTAAAGCTTCCATGCGAGGTCCCGGTGGGAACGATCGCCACCTTGATCGGCAGCCAGGGACAGGAGTCGATCTCCATCAATGAGATTGCCAGCAAGCTAGAAACCATCAATTATGAAGTCCCGTGCATCATCTCCTCAAGAGTGCCGAGGTTGTACAGGCAAAATGGCAAAGTCGTCGATTTGAACAATTCGCTGTTATAAAACACATCCAATAATTAACAAACCTGTGCAATCCCGTTAATCTCATGCATAAAACACTGATTTTTTGGTGGATAATACAGAAGAATTGCTGATTTACCTTTGCATCTGGCATAAATAGTGATAATATTAGAAATGGTAGAGAGATAACGAATTTAATAATGGTATGTAGTGATGATGGTGGAGGTGTATGTTTGTGTCTGAATCCAGCGCAACAACTGAGATTTTGGTAAAGTTACCGCAGCATCTTTTAAGTGAACTAGATGGATTTGTTAAGCAAGAGAACGTAAACCGCAGCGAATTTATTTATCAGGCAACAAAAATGTTTTTGCGTGAGAAGAAAAAGAGACAAATTCGTGAATCCATGAGACGTGGCTATATGGAAATGGCCAAGATTAATCTGACTATTGCATCTGAAGCATTTCAAGCAGAATACGAGGCAGAGCACACAGTTGAACGTCTAGTCAGCGGAGGATAATCCTTTGATTGTCAAACGTGGTGACGTCTATTTTGCGGACCTATCCCCAGTTGTTGGTTCAGAGCAAGGCGGAGTTCGCCCTGTCCTGGTAATCCAAAACGACATCGGGAATCGGTTTAGTCCCACAGTCATTATCGCAGCGATCACAGCACAGATCCAAAAAGCCAAGCTTCCCACTCATGTAGAAATTGATGCGAAGCGGTACGGTTTTGAACGAGACTCGGTCATCTTATTGGAGCAGATACGCACAATTGATAAACAGCGCCTAACCGATAAAATTACCCATCTCGATGACGAAATGATGGAAAAAGTGGATGAAGCCCTTCAGGTAAGTTTAGGTCTTATTGAATTTTGATTTAAAGCACGCTCTTAAAAAAGAGCGTTTTTTTGTCACCGAACACCTGGCCTGTCTTCAGGCCTTATACATAACCAAAAAAATAAAATCGGATGTTTTCTGTGTGGGAGGCAAGCTTAGTGGCTTGTCTCTTTTTTAGTTGACGGGGAAGATTGGGAGGCAATGGAAAGTGGTCACAGAGTGGGTCTGAGTTCTGCCGGGATTGACATGAAAATGAGAAGGCCGACAAGAAAAGCTCGGAATTGTGACAGGTTTGGCGTGGGAAGCGGAAAAGCTGTCAAAAGAAAGCCCAACTTGAGACAGGTTTGGTGGAAAAGATAGAAAAGCTGTCAAAAGAAAGCCCAACTTAAGACAGGTTTGCCAGGAAAGTAAGGAAAAGCTGTCAAAAGAAAGCCCAAGTTAAGACAGGTTTGACAGGAAAGTAAGAAAAGCTGTCAAAAGAAAGCCCAACTTAAGACAGGTTTGCCAGGAAAGTAAGAAAAGCTGTCAAAAGAAAGCCCGAGTTAAGACAGGTTTGACAGGAAAACAAACAAAGCTGTCAGAAGTAGTCCCAAGTTCGGACAGGTTTGAAAAAAGCTGTCTCATTCCGTTCTGCGACCAACCCTGACAGCAAGTGTTCAAAGCTAAAGACAGCGCCTTGGTTCAAAACTAAAAGAGATTTTAAATCAGGTAAAATGGAATACGGAAAAAATGGAATAATAACAATAATACCAGCATAGCGATATTCGCAGAATCCTGTCGACAAGTTGATTTTATTTGACGAAAGAAAACTGTTATCATTAAATGGAGATATATAATCAGGAATTTTTATGAATATTTATTTACAGTTTTAAAATTGGTTTACAATTGTTCGGAAGAGGGTAATGTAAAATTTTGTTGTGATAGAATGGGGAGGATGGAATGAATAAAACAATTTCGAATTATATCCAGGCTCATAAGCAGGACATCCTGGATCAATGGATAGATAGGACAAAAGAAGAAGCGGATGACCGGGTGGTCCGCCTTGTTTCAGATCGGGTTTTTCAGTCTGCGAGCAAGGAATTCATCGATTTGATTATCTCGAATTTCAAAGGGACGAGCGAAGAGTACAATGAAAGGCTGACTGATTTTGCTGAAAAAGTTGTCAGGCTTGGCTGGCCGTTGACGTTTGTCACTAGAGGACTCCATACCTTTAATCTGATTGTGTTTGAGGGCATGCAGAAGGAAGGGGTCGTGACGTCGGAGAACCAGATGGACATGGTGTATGAATTCGATCGCTGGTCGACCCCGATGAACAATGAAATTGTCAGTGTCTATTCATCCACATGGGAAAGAACGGTTTCCCTCCAGAAAATTGCCTTGCAGGAGCTATCTGCTCCGCTCATTCCTGTGTTTGAAGGAATTACAGTAATGCCGCTAGTGGGTACGATTGATACAGAGCGTGCAAAGCAAATCATGGAAAACCTGCTGAAGGGTGCGGTAAAACACCGTTCCGAGGTAGTTCTGATTGATATTACGGGTGTACCTGTTGTTGATACGATGGTTGCCCATCATATTATCCAGGCAGCGGATGCCGTTAGGCTCATCGGTGCCAAGTGCATGCTTGTAGGGATCCGTCCTGAAATTGCACAGACCATCGTCAACCTCGGCATTGACCTGAACCAGTTTACAACAAAGAATAACTTGAAAAAAGGAATCGAAGCAGCTCTTGAGCTGACAAATAAAAAAATCGTTACATTGGAGGGAGCAAAGTGAGAATACCTATCCTAAAGCTGGATGATTGTCTGTTGGTCTCCATTCAATGGGAGCTTGATGACCAGACCGCTCTTCAATTTCAAGAGGATTTGCTCCACAAGATTCATGAGACAAGTGCCAATGGGGTCGTCATCGATCTAACTTCAATCGACTTCATCGACTCTTTTATCGCCAAGGTTCTTGGGGACGTCATCAATATGTCCAAGCTCATGGGTGCGATTGTAGTCATTACCGGAATCCAGCCTGCTGTTGCCATAACGCTAATTGAATTAGGTATCGGCCTTGATGATGTCCTAACTGCATTAGATTTAGAAAAAGGTTTGGAGAAATTACAACAGGAATTGGGGGAATAGGTGAATGGACATCCAATCCTGCGTTACGATCATAAACGAATGGGACATCGTCGCAGCACGCCAGCTAGGCCGGAATGTTGCGAAGGAGCTTGGTTTTGGAACAGTTGACCAGGCACGAATCACCACCGCCATCAGTGAATTGGCCAGAAATATATACTTATACGCCGGCAAAGGGCAGATCTGCATCGATAAATTATATGACGGCGGTAAAGCGGGATTGCGAATCAACGCAGTGGACAGCGGCCCAGGTATAAAAGAAATACGCCAAGTCATGGAAGATGGCTTTTCAACATCAGGAGGACTAGGAGCCGGCCTTCCCGGAGTGAAGCGTCTTATGGATGAGTTCGACATAGACTCAAGCCCCGGACAAGGAACACAGATTAAAGCGACTAAATGGCTCCGTTAGGGGGAGAAAGTATGGATTTCCGAGAAATGATGGAATCAAAGTATCGGGATATTCTTGACAATTATATAAAAGAGCAATCCGAGCAAGCATTATATGCAGGGCAGAAGTTCAGCCGCAAGTCGATTGAGCATAAAATCGCACCGGAAGAAATCATCAGCCTCCATAAAAGCATACTGCTTGAGATGTATCCTGAACTTCCAGAAGATATCATGCATTCCTTTGATATCCTCCTAGAGGTGATGATCGCCTATGGTATCGCATACCGAGAGCATCAAAGCCTGAGACACCAGCAGGAGGAATTAAGATCCGAAATGGAAATTGCCGCCAATGTTCAGCAAACATTGCTTGGTACGAAAATTCCTGCTGTGCCTGGGATTGATATCGGGGCCATCAGTGTTCCGGCAAAGCATATGAACGGTGACTACTTCCATTTTGTCCAGGATGAGAACAATAACATCAGTGTTGCAATCGCTGATGTCATTGGAAAAGGCATTCCGGCGGCTCTTTGTATGTCCATGATCAAGTATGCAATGGACAGCCTGCCAGAAAACCGGCTCGATCCAAGCAGCATCCTGGAGAATCTGAACAGAGTTGTTGAACAGAACGTTGACCCAAGCATGTTCATCACGATGTTCTACGGAATGTTCAATCCTTCCAACAATATCTTCTATTATGCGTCCGCAGGGCACGAACCTGGCTTCTATTATGATTCCAAAAAGAAGGAATTCACAGAGTTGGTCGCAAGAGGCTTACTTCTAGGAGTGGACAAGCGGACGAAGTATACCCAGTATGAGAAGGAAATCCTTCCTGGGGATATGGTGATCCTGATGTCTGACGGAGTGACCGAGTGCAGAACGGAAGAAGGATTCATCGAAAAGGAAACATTAATCGGATATATAAATAAATATATTCACTTAAATGCTCAGGAAATTGTCAATAATATCTTTAGGGAACTTGAAAAACTTCAGCATTTCCAATTGCGTGATGATTTTACTTTAATCATTTTGAAACGAGATGTTTAATCGGGTTCCAAACCGGGTAAATCAAAAGAGCAATTGAATTGTAAAGGGTGGGTCATTTATGAATATTTCAATAGATGTGAAAGAAACAGAATCAAAATTAGCAGTCAAGGTAAGTGGCGAAATTGATGCATATACAGCTCCACAGTTACGTGAAAAGCTTTTCCCTATGTCCGAAAAAGAGGGCGTAAAGATGGTTGTTGACCTTTCGGAGGTCAATTATATGGATAGTACAGGGCTTGGAGTATTTGTGGGAGTATTCAAAAACGTGCGTGCAAATGACGGCGAGTTCAAAATCGTCGGGTTGTCCGAGCGTTTACAGAGACTTTTTGAAATCACTGGCTTGGCCGATATTATCGATATAAACAGCCAGATTGAGGGTGGAGTGCAATGAACCAGTCATTTGACTATATTGAGATGAAAATCCCGGCTAAACCGGAATTCGTGGGTGTCATTCGTTTGACCCTTTCTGGTATTGCAAGCCGTATGGGTTTTTCCTACGACGAAATTGAAGACTTAAAAATTGCTACCAGCGAAGCTTGTACCAACGCTGTGCAGCATGCATATAAAAACAATGAGAACGGCGAAGTCATCATCGGTTTCGGATTGTATGAAGACAAGCTTGAAGTGATGGTTGCAGATAATGGCCAGAGCTTTGATTTCCACTCAGCGCGCCAGGGACTAGGTCCTTATGATCAGAATAGTTCTGTGGAATTCCTTCGCGAAGGAGGCTTGGGACTGTATCTGATCGAAACATTGATGGACGAGGTTCGAATCCATCACAAAGAGGGCGTCACGGTCTTTATGACCAAGTACCGAGAAGGAGAGCAGGTGGAGAGAGATGCAGAGACAATCTCAACCTAAGCAAAGGCCAAAAGAAGAGATTAATGAATTAATCAAAGCCTACCAGCTGCATGAGGATGCAGACGCCCAGAATGAGCTGGTTCTCCACTATCAAAACCTTGTCGAAACAATCGCGAGAAAGTACTCAAAGGGAAGGTCGTTCCATGAGGATATTTTCCAGGTTGGGATGATCGGTCTTTTAGGCGCAATCCGCCGTTATGATGAAACATTCGGTAAAAGCTTTGAAGCATTTGCCGTACCGACTATTATTGGTGAAATCAAAAGATTTTTAAGAGATAAAACATGGAGTGTGCATGTACCGCGCAGGATTAAGGAGCTTGGTCCAAAAATCAAGACGACAGTCGAAGATTTGACCACCCAGCTGCACCGCTCTCCGCGTGTGGATGAAATTGCGGAAGTACTTCAGGTTTCCGAAGAAGAAGTATTGGAAGCCATGGAGATGGGTAAAAGCTACCAGGCATTATCTGTTGACCATTCTATTGAAGCCGATTCTGATGGGGGGACAGTCACCCTGCTGGATATCGTTGGAAACATTGATGATGGCTATGAAAAAATCAATCAAAGAATGGTGCTCGAAAAAGTACTCCATGTACTAAGTGAACGCGAAAAGTTAATTATCCAATATACCTATCTTGATAATCTAAGCCAGAAAGAGGCTGGAGACAAGCTTGGTATTTCGCAGATGCATGTATCCAGGCTTCAAAGAAGGGCAATCAAAAAGCTTCAAGAGGCGATCCATGCGGAAAACAACAATTCGGAGTACATTACATGATTCAACAGTTCAAAGACAAAATAGAACTTTATGCTTACCAGACAATCAAGGAAGGTAAAATAGAGTGCGGGGACAGCTATTATTATACAGCTACTGATGATTATTTTGTCTGTGTACTTGCTGATGGATTAGGGTCCGGGCAATACGCCCATGAAGCCTCTGCGGCAGTCGTTTCAGTAGTAGAGCAAAACCACCATGAAGATGTAGATACGCTCATGAAATACTGCAACAATATATTGGTGCAAAAAAGAGGAGCCGCTGTTTCAATCTTCAAAGTCTATTTCGAAACCCGCGAGTTTGTATACAGCTGCGTTGGAAATATTCGCTTCTTCCTCTATACATCAAGTGGCAAGCTGACATACCCATTGCCAGTCACGGGTTATCTGTCAGGTAAGCCGCAGGTGTTTCACACCCAGAGATTCGTTTATGAGCCAGAATCAAAATTCCTGATCTACTCAGACGGTTTTGACAATATCCACGGCGCTAAAACGATATTGAAGGGATATCGCTCGGTTGGTGCAATCGCAGAACAAATCAAAAGCGAATATGCCAATTCAATGGATGATGCAACTTTTATTGTAGGAAGTCTACTTTAGCCAGTGGGCTTCTTTTTGTTTTTACCGTACACTGCCTGCACCATTACCAGAACTGTAAACCTTCCGCTGATTTTGGTACACTATTAAAGTGCCAAGCAATATTAAAATTGATTATGGAGGATTGTCTCTTGACTCAAACAATGGATAAGCAAGATCAATATGTAAAAATCATTGCCAAAGAGCAATCGTTAACAGCTAAACAAGTGCAAAGTGTCATTTCATTAATAGATGAAGGAAACACTATACCTTTCATAGCCCGTTACCGAAAGGAAATGACTGGTGCGCTTGATGAAGTGCAAATCCGTGACATCGTTGAAAGATGGCAATACATACAGAATTTAGAACAGCGCAAAGAGGAAGTCATCAGGCTCATCGAAGAACAAGGAAAGCTGACTGACGAATTAAAGGGCAGCATCGAAAAAGCAATCAAGCTCCAGGAAGTAGAAGACCTTTACCGTCCCTACAAGCAAAAAAGAAGGACGAAAGCGACTGTCGCGAAAGAAAAAGGCCTTGAACCTCTTGCTCAGTGGATGCTGGAGTTACCGGTAAACGGAAGTCTCGAAGACAAAGCCCGCGAGTTTTTATCAGAAGAAAAAGGTGTTGAATCTATCGAAGATGCGATTGCCGGCGCGAAAGACATTATCGCTGAAATTGTTTCCGATGACGCAGACAGTCGCAAATGGATTCGAAATGAAACCTTTAAAACTGGCTCCATCGAATCCTCGGTAAAAAATGAAGAGCAAGATGAGAAAAATGTTTATGAAATGTACTATGAATACTCGGAACCAGTCAGTAAAGTGGTGCCGCACCGAATCCTTGCGCTCAATCGCGGTGAAAAAGAAGATCTGTTGAGAGTGTCAATAAAGCCAAAAGCAGATGTCATTATGAGCTACTTGCAGCGTAAGTGGGTTACTAAAAATCATTCTGTCACAGCAGCTGCAGTAACAGAGGCTCTCGAGGATTCTTATAAGCGACTGATCCAGCCGTCAATCGAACGTGAGATCAGGAATGAACTGACAGAAAAAGCTGAAGAGCAAGCGATTCACATTTTCTCGGAAAACCTTCGAAAACTGCTATTGCAGCCGCCGCTAAAAGGCAAGGTCGTCCTGGGTGTAGACCCTGCATTCAGAACGGGCTGTAAGCTGGCTGCTGTGGATGAAACGGGAAAAGTTTTATCGATCGGAGTGATTTATCCTCACACTTCTGGCTCAAAAAATACAGAGGCAAAGGACAAATTCATTAAAGTCCTGAAAGATTATGAGGTAGAGATGGTTGCGATCGGCAACGGTACTGCTTCCAGGGAAACGGAACAATTCGTGTCAGACATCCTGAAAGAAATGAATAAGGAGATTTTCTATCTCATTGTCAATGAAGCTGGTGCGAGTGTCTATTCAGCATCAGACCTTGCCCGCGAAGAATTCCCTAATTACCAGGTAGAAGAACGAAGTGCGGTTTCGATTGCCCGTCGATTGCAGGACCCGCTGGCTGAACTCGTTAAAATCGATCCTAAATCCGTAGGTGTCGGCCAGTATCAGCATGATGTCAGCCAGAAAAAGCTTTCCGAATCACTGACATTCGTTGTTGAGACAGCAGTTAATCAGGTGGGAGTCAACGTAAATACAGCCTCATCCTCTTTACTGCAGTACGTATCCGGCCTTTCTAAAACTGTAGCCAATAATATAGTAAAGAAACGTGAGGAAGAAGGGAAGTTCACAAGCAGGGCACAGCTGAAAAAAATTCCTCGTCTCGGAGCGAAGACCTATGAACAGGCAATTGGATTCCTGCGTGTCATTGATGGAAAGGAATCTCTCGACCGGACCGGCATCCACCCAGAAAGTTACGGTGAGGTAAAGCAGCTGCTTGATAGCCTCGGTTTCAAATCAAAAGATTTAGGAACTCCTGCATTAAAAGATGCCCTTGCGAAAATTAACATCGACCAGACTGCGGATGAACTAGGAATCGGGAAACTTACACTGAAAGATATCATTGATGCACTCGTAAGACCTGAACGAGACCCGCGGGATGAGCTTCCAGCACCTTTATTGAAAAAGGATGTACTAAAGCTGGAGGATCTAAAAACGGGGATGGAACTTCAAGGTACTGTACGGAACGTGGTTGACTTCGGTGCTTTTGTTGATATTGGTGTAAAGCAGGATGGACTTGTCCATATCTCAAAGCTAAGCAACCGCTTCGTAAAACACCCTCTGGATATTGTATCGGTCGGGGACGTTGTTACTGTATGGGTGGACAGTGTCGACCAGAAGAAAGGCCGAGTCGCCTTGACAATGCTTAAGCCTGATCAGGCATAATACAAAGACTGCAGGAATGCCTGCAGTCTTTAATCGTTTAACCCTTGTTTATTTCTATAAAAGTACCAGCATTGGTTTAAAAGTTTGATTTGATACCTGTTTTTCTCGTAGAAGGCTCGTTTCATTTGATTCTGAAACCAGACAGGCATAGCGCAATACCTCCTTAAGATAATACGTTAAAAGGTAACATTAATATATGCTATAATGGGTTGTCATGTTTCTATAAAAGGCAGGCGTTTTACAAATGACTGATCAAGAGTTGCATAATCTTGTAGTGGCGATCTCTAATGAATTTTTCCATAAGCCATTCAGGCATAAGGCGTTCTTCAACTCGAGGCTCCGTACTACAGGAGGGCGCTATATGCTGAACAGCCATAACATTGAAATTAATAAAAAGTATTTTGAGCAGCTGGGTGAAGCAGAGCTCGTTGGGATCATTAAGCATGAACTATGCCATTACCACCTTCATATAGAAGGAAAAGGCTACAAGCATCGCGATAAAGATTTCCGAGATCTATTAAAGAAGGTAGATGCCCCGAGGTTTTGTTCTGTGCTTCCGGAGGAGAAGAAGAGAAGGGCGAAACAGAAATTCGTTTTTTATCAGTGCAGCAGCTGTAAGTTGACTTATCGCCGTAAAAGATCTATAAATACTTCAAAATACGTGTGCGGAAAATGCAGGGGAAAGCTCGTGAAAGTGAAGGAAATGATTGTAGAATAAGCTTTTGTGGGCTTTTAAAAAAGAAATAAAAACTTATTAAAAACACCCTTGACTTTTAGTGGGTACCTCCCTATAATAGTAAGAGTCGATAAGACAACGACACGAACAAATAAAGCTATTCCGCAGTAGCTCAGTGGTAGAGCACTCGGCTGTTAACCGAGCGGTCGTAGGTTCGAATCCTACCTGCGGAGCCATTAATTTTAAAGGTATGGGGAAGTACTCAAGAGGCTGAAGAGGCGCCCCTGCTAAGGGTGTAGGTCGGGTAACCGGCGCGAGGGTTCAAATCCCTCCTTCTCCGCCAGAACCTTTTAATATGGCCCCTTGGTCAAGCGGTTAAGACACCGCCCTTTCACGGCGGTAACACGGGTTCGAATCCCGTAGGGGTCACCAAGTTTTTTTCGCGCCAGCGAAAAATAAACGTCCTTAAAATTCGTGACAGCGAATATAACAAAACTAATTCCATATCTGGTCCCGTGGTGTAGCGGTTAACATGCCTGCCTGTCACGCAGGAGATCGCCGGTTCGATCCCGGTCGGGACCGCCATTTTATTGGGCTATAGCCAAGCGGTAAGGCAACGGACTTTGACTCCGTCATGCGTTGGTTCGAATCCAGCTAGCCCAGCCATTTTTGAGCCATTAGCTCAGTCGGTAGAGCAGATTGCTCGCTGCATTGAGTTTTCTTCCCTGGTAATCTGCGAGAAAGACCGAAGGTCTTTTGAGCATCAGATGCGACAAGGGAATATAGATGGGTGGACGCAACTTTTGTTCCACTTCAAATATGAGCCATTAGCTCAGTCGGTAGAGCATCTGACTTTTAATCAGAGGGTCGAAGGTTCGAGTCCTTCATGGCTCACCAGATTTTTTCGCCTTCAGCGAAAAAATGTCCTTGATTTCGCGACTATGATTTGATCATGTCGGGGACAATCAACTCACGATATTAATATGCGGGTGTGGCGGAATTGGCAGACGCACCAGACTTAGGATCTGGCGCCGCAAGGCGTGGGGGTTCGACTCCCTTCACCCGCACCATTAATTACCTGTTGATTAATGAGCTTGAATTAGTTAATATATAATCCTGTCATGTTTTGCGGTCGTGGCGGAATGGCAGACGCGCTAGGTTGAGGGCCTAGTGGGGGCAACCCCGTGGAGGTTCAAGTCCTCTCGGCCGCACCAAAAAAGTTATTGACACACACTGATGATCGTGTTAATATATAAAAGTTGCTATTAAAACAGTATGCGCCCGTAGCTCAATTGGATAGAGCGTCTGACTACGGATCAGAAGGTTATGGGTTCGACTCCTTTCGGGCGCGCCATTATATTTCTTCAATAACGGGGAGTAGCTCAGCTTGGTAGAGCACTTGGTTTGGGACCAAGGGGTCGCAGGTTCGAATCCTGTCTTCCCGACCATTCAGTAAATAATTTTATATGCGGGTGTAGTTTAGTGGTAAAACCTCAGCCTTCCAAGCTGATGATGAGAGTTCGATTCTCTTCACCCGCTCCAATTTCATTGCTCTTTGAAAACTAAACAAACAAGCGTCAACAAACAATAAATGATCATGTTTCTTCTATAAGAACATGAGCCAACGTTTTAACTTATGAGCTAACTCATAACTCTTTTTTGGAGAGTTTGATCCTGGCTCAGGACGAACGCTGGCGGCGTGCCTAATAC
>NZ_JAGGQM010000019.1:174268-174539 GCF_018613295.1 Bacillus sp. ISL-39 | reverse complement strand
TGGCCGATCCCGCATTCACTTCAGACAAAAATACGAGGATGAGTCGATGTTTTGTCCGAACCTGCCTCCACTTCAGACAAAACCACAAGCCTTAGCCGGCTTTTTGTCCGAACTTGGCTTCACTTCAGACAAAAATACGAGGATGAGTCGATATTTTGTCCGAACCTGGCGTGACTTCGGACAAAATCACAAGCTTGAGCTGGCTTTTTGTCCGAACTTGCCTTCACTTCAGACAAAATCACAAGGGTGTGCCGGAGTTTTGTCCGAACCT
>NZ_JAGGQM010000019.1:0-174214 GCF_018613295.1 Bacillus sp. ISL-39 | reverse complement strand
AGCCGGAGTTTTGTCCGAACTTGGCTTCACTTCAGACAAAATCACGAGGTTGAGTCGATGTTTTGTCCGAACTTGCCTTCACTTCGGACAAAATCACGAGATTGAGTCGATATTTTGTCCGAACCTGGAGTGACTTCGGACAAAATCACAAGCTTGAGCTGGCTTTTTGTCCGAACTTGCCTTCACTTCAGACAAAATCACAAGGGTGTGCCGGAGTTTTATCTGAACCTGGCGTGACTTCAGACAAAATCGCGAGATTGAGTCGATATTTTGTCCGAACCCGGCCCCTCACTTCAGACAAAATCACGAGGTTGAGCCGGAGTTTTGTCCGAACCTGGCTTCACTTCAGACAAAATCACGAGGTTGAGTCGATGTTTTGTCCGAACTTGCCTTCACTTCGGACAAAATCACAAGGTCGAGTCGATGTTTTGTCCGAACCCGGCGTGACTTCGGACAAAACTACAAGCTTTAGCCGGCTTTTTGTCCGAACCCGCCTTCACTTCAGACAAAATCACAAGGGTGAGCCAGAGTTTGGTCTTAACCTGGCTTCACTTCCGTCAAAATCTTAAAAAAGTATAGTCCCTTCGCTTTCAGCTAGAGTCTCTATCCTCAACACAGCCAAAACAATAAAAAAAGACTGCAATAAGATCGCAATCTTTCAAGTGATTCTAAAGAGTATTACAGGTCCAGTAAATATTTCGCGTACTTGGACATCCTGTCTTGTGTCCATTTTGGTGCAGAGACCATCTTGATATCTATATGCTCGAGGCTGTCTATCTGTCCAGCCAGATGTTCACGGGCAGAGAGGGCAATATAATCAGCAAGCATGCAATCTTCATTCCTTGTAGTCATAACGATTTCAACATCTTTATCATCCTTGACACAGACTTCATAGACGAGGCCCAGGTTCACAATATCGACTCCCAGCATTGGTTCTTCTACTTCCTCAAGCATTTTATAAATTTCTTTTTTATCCATATTGAGTACCTCCTCCCATAATCGTCAGGTCAATTATCTTGCTTACTTATATCATAAGAGATGCCGAAAAAATATTGGAGTGACACTCTTCACATTTCATATTATTGTCATTAATTGAAGGTAAATTTGTGTCAGTTTACAGGAAGTGAGTTTAAAATCCTAAAAAAACAGGCTGATTGTATATCAGCCTGCTTGGCATTCACCCAATTACCTTTGCCTTATTGTGCAGTTTTTGCAAATATAACAGTGTTTCTTTATCTGATGATGTAGGAAGTTCATATATCGACTGATACTCCTCTGGTCCTTTACCAGTGATGAGAATCCACTCACCCATCCTGGCATTATCCCAGGCATTTCTGATCGCCAGGGTCCTGTCTGCAATGACTCTTCCTTTATTCATGCCAAAGCGTTCATTCAATTCCTTTAATTCACTGGCCATCTCTTTTTCAGAAATTCCGTTCAGGTCATCGAAGGTCAAGGTGAATTCATCACTCATTGCGGCTGACGCTTTGACCATATGCTCTCTTTTGGTTTTGTCGCGCTCTCCGCGGAAGCCGAATATATGCTTTATCTTAACTGCTTCATGCTCTTGGGCTGCTTGAAGACAGTATTCAATCGCATCCTTTGTATGTGCATAGTCGACAATGAAAGTAGCACCTTCAGGATGGGAGATCATTTCGAACCTTCCAGGCACGCCAGGGAAAGTTTTTAGCGCCTCAGCAATCATATCAGGACTTATACCGATTTTCACAGCTGTCAAAAAGGCCATTGCTGCGTTATAGACATTGTGGAGACCAGGTGATGGGAAAGTCAAAGGATAAGTGATTCCTCCCATTTTAATCTCAAATCTGGTTTCCCCATTCAATTTTATGTCCTCGATTTTCAAATCATGGGAGTCATCATAGCCCATTGAATATACAGGAATTCCTTTAGCTGATAATATACCAGTCAGCTTGTCTCCCCACTCTCCAAGCCTGCTTACAACCGCCGAACCATCTTTTTTCATGTAATTATACATCAATGTTTTTGCCTCGAAATAGTCCTCAATTGTCGGATGGTAGTCAAGGTGGTCATGGGATAAATTCGTGAACAAACCATAATCCAGCTCCAGCCCCTCAATTCTGTATTGCTTCAGGGCATGTGATGACACTTCCAGAACAACAAACTCATCATTGCTTTTCGAAATCAGCTCCTGTATTTGCAAAGCATCCGGAGTGGTATTGGAAGGCTTGTACACCTCATCATTTATAATATAAGACACAGTGCCGAGCAGCGAGCAGCCTTTGCCTGCAAACTCAAGAATATGCTTTAAAATATAGGAAACGGTCGTTTTTCCATTTGTCCCCGTAATCCCAATCACAGTATGCTTCCTCGACGGATGTTGATAAAATGCGCTCGCTGCCCTTCCGAGTGCCAGCCTGCTGTCAAAAACCTGAATATACGGGACAGAAAGATTAAGATCATTTTCCCCTATAACGGCTGCTGCACCATTGTCTATGGCTTCATCAATAAACTTGTGCCCATCTATTTGAAACCCTGTAATTGCTACAAATAAATCTCCTGGCTTCACTTTACGAGAATCCATCTGAATTCCAGACAATTCAGGGTCAGCATCATTCATATATTTTTTTAAACTGCCGCCGAGTGCTTCAAGCACCTTGCTTAATCTCATTTCCAAAACTCCCTTTTTAACATACCTATAAATTCCACATCCGGAATTAGAAATGTATATATTATGTCTCTTTTTATATTCCCCCAATTCATAAAACTATGCCTCGTAAATGATACAAGAAATTCTATTTTAAAAAATGAGTAAAAAGAAATAGAAAAAAAGGCCGGCAATTTAGCCAGCCTTTTACTATTCTCGTGGTTTTTCACTTGGAAAACTGGGACAAATATTTAAAATTCAGCCTGCTATGCTGTTGTAGCATAAATGCCGAGGTAGTAGAGCCTTTTTTCCGAAGTGTATTCAGGGCTTTGACCATTTCCTCAGCTGTACCAATCCCTATACCATGTCCATAATATAATCCATTTCCAAGGACAACTGCATTTTCTCCGCGCCAAATAGGTTTATCAAAATCCGGATTCATGAAATAAACGACATCGCCGGGGATAAACTCATTCCCTTCTAAAGTGATGATGGCCAAATCAGGGTCATAATTCCAATTCCAAACGAGCAGTCCCCTGAATAAATAGTTGAAATCCGACAACCTTATAGAATCCAGGACAGCTTTGTAAAAAATGACAACCATTGCCGTGGAGCACTCAAAAGCATACTCCTGACCATTTTCAAAAATATCATTGATTGCGTCAGAAGGGCGTACATTTGGATTTAACAGATAGCCCATGGGTCCTTTCGTCCAATAAACTGGATTGAATCTTGAATATTTGAAGGAAGTAAAAGCTACAGAAGCATCCTTAAGCTTTAATGCCGCTTCAATGATATTCCCGCGAAGCTTTATTTCAAAAAGAAGCTGAAAGGTTGTGTCATACTCGAACATTGTCAGGCTATTGTCTAGTTGGTCGTATATTTCCTTCTGTTTCCCAGACAGATTCTGCAGCATCTGGCCGCTTGCACCATCTGGAAACCGGATGATGATCATCACACTCCCCCTCCATATTCCCTTAGTTACGCATACATTCTAACTATATGAAGGTGAATGGCTGAAAAGACATTGGAGTGAATTTCAAAAATATAGTTCTGGATTATTTGGGCAATGACTCCACCAGGGTGGCAACGTTTGTTTTAATTATCAATAAAAGGGTATTTTTATTATTATCACAGCGACAAGGAGGCTTTATTATGACAGAAAAGAATCAAAATAAAAACGATGGTTCAGTTGAACAGGAAAATAAGAAGGCACACAACAAGGATATTGAGCCTCAAAGGGATCCAGTAAAACCTCAGGAAGAATCAAAAACTGACAGATAACCTTGAGCTAGTACGTAAATAAAGGGAGAGGTGATCACCGTGGGAAAAGAAAATAAGAAGAACATTCCAGTTGATAATACCCAAAACATGGACAATCCTGAGCAATATGAAACAACGACGAAAAGTCTTCATGACAAGTTCAAAAGTGAATTGACTGTTGATCCTATTCCGATGGAGGATCTTAATCAGGAAAAACATGAAGAAAAGGATGGCCATCACTCAAAGGATTCATCCTCAAGCGAAAAGAAATACAATGTAGATATCGACAACGAATTATAATAATCGCCCTGGTAATCCCAGGGCCTTTTTTGGTTTATGCAGCTTTAGAAAGAGAATATTAAAAACAGGTACAAAAAAAGGAGGAATCCATATGGATAGTCAAAAATTGAAAGAAAAAATCACTCAGGTTCTCGGTGAATCAAAGGTTGGCACGCTGGCGACAGTAGTGGATAACAAGCCGCACTCCCGCTACATGACTTTTTTCCACGAGGACTTGACAATGTACACACCGACAAGCAAAGAAACGTACAAAGCCGAAGAGATTGAACGAAACCCAAATGTCCATATCCTGCTTGGATATGAAGGAGAAGGGATGGGCGATGCCTATATCGAGGTCCAGGGAAAAGCCTCAATCCGTGAAGAACAGTCACTTAAGGAAAAATTCTGGAATGATAAGATGAGTAAATGGATTGAGAGTCCTAATGATCCCGACTTCATTATTCTGGAAGTCAAACCAGAAACCATTCGGTTGATGAACGATACCGGAGAACCCGAAACAATGAATTTATAATTAAGCGCTTTTCTCAAGCAATGTTGCTATTGAATACAAAATAGCATTGAATGACCTGTTTTTCTTCGCAAAGTTAACTTTAATGTGAGAAAAGAGCATGCAAACTCAATACCGACATGCAAAATGGCCTTATATACGTTAAAATCGGCTTTAGGATTTTAACAACAAGGTTTACGAAAACAACCTATAATTATTTTCAGGGGATGGAGCTATTCCATCTCCTCCTTTTTTGGATTATCTGTCAAACTTTTGTTGAATTTAAATAATAAATGCGTATTGATATAAAAATTGAAATATCGTACTCTATTGGTAGATAATATTTGTGAAATAATTCACAAAACAATACAACTGGAATTTTTTTATTTTTTTACCCCGACATGTGAATATTTTCACAATAATAACAAGAAAGAGGGAACAACGATGCAAACTCCAAAAATAGTCATTCTAGGTGCGGGATATGGCGGCCTCATAACCAGCAGACAGCTTGAGAAGAACCTGCGGAACGGCGAAGCTGATATTACTTTGATCAATAAACATGACTATCACTATATTTCTACTCAACTTCATAAGACTGGTGCGGGCACTGCCTTGGACGAAAAAATCACCTTACATATACCTGAACTTTTAAAGACAGATAAAATAAAATTCAAAAAAGGAGCTGTACACGGTGTAGACTTTACTGAAAAGAAAGTACAGCTGGAGTCTGGTGAATTTATTGATTATGACTACCTGATGATTGGTCTTGGTTTTGATGTGAGTACGTTCGGAATTCCTGGAGTGGAAGTAAATGCTTTTAAAATCAAAAGCTTCAGGAGCACGAAGGCCATATACAACCATATGCTCAGACAGTTCGCTGCGTATAAGGAGGATTACGACCCTTCAAGATTGACTTTTGCTGTAGCCGGTGCCGGTTTTACGGGAATCGAAATGATTGGCGAACTTGTAGAAGCCTTGCCCAAGCTTTGCCTTAAATATGATATCCCTAGGTCGGCAGCGAGAATAATCAATATAGAAGCTTCACCAACAGTTCTCCCAGGATTTGATAAGGAGGCCATTGATTTTACAGAAAGCTATTTAAGAAAGAATGGCGTTGAATTGATGACCTCAACGAAGATTCTTGAATGTTCTCCAACTTCCATCACATTGGACAACGGCGAAGAACTTCCGTCAAGGACATTGATATGGTCTGGCGGCGTCCGCGGCAATACCCTGCTTGAAAAGCTGGATTTACCCATTTCGAAGGGCCGCATCATCATTGATAAGTTTTTGCGGGTAAAAGGAATGGAAAATGTCTTTTGCATCGGGGACGCTGCACTGTTCTTGAAAGATGACGGAACCCCACTCCCTCCGACTGCCCAGGTGGCCATTCAACAGGCAGAGGTGTGCGGACCAAATCTAGTCGCTATCTTGAGAGGTAAGCAGCTTAAAGCATTCGAATATCACCACAAAGGTACAGTTGCTTCCATCGGCAACAAAGCAGCAGTGGGCAAAGTCTTCGGCCTGAAAATCAGCGGGGTATTCGCTGCCTTAATGAAGCAGGTAATCGAAGCCCGCTACCTCTTTGTACTTGGCGGACCTAGATTGGTCATCAAGCAATTCCTTAAGGTTGGCAATCCACATTCAGAGTTGGCTATTTCCAAACAAAAATAATTGCTTTTCAATAAATCATTGCAACCTTAAAAGCATCGGTGCCCAAAGGCCCGATGCTTTTTCTAATTTTGCGATGCTGTCAGCGCGTCTTCCGGCGGGCGCTTTCCGCGTTTCAGGTCATTGATTGTCAGGTCAAAACGCATTTCCAGGTGGGGATAATCCTTAAAGTGTTTCCAGTCTCCTCCCCACGTAAATCCGAGCTCTTTGGCAATGCCTACTACTTCCATCCAATCAGATTTCCCATTTTCATTTCCATCATAAGTAGTATCCCAAAGGGCTTTTCCTTGTTTATTCAATAAAGCGAAATCGATTGCCAGGCCAAAATTATGATATGAGTCCCCGCCTTTAGCGTGTGTCACTATTTGTCCTTCTTTTGATCTTCCCTTTTCATATAATTGATTCTGTTCCTCAAAACTCCGGAACCCATCGGTCACCAGGACCCTGATCCCTTTCTCTGCTGCCTTCTGGATCAGCACATCCTTATTTTTCTGGACAACTGGATGCAGGTCCTGCGGCAAAGGAACATTTTCATTGATTTCAGGCTTGGTTAGGAATTGATAATATAGCAGGAGCGCAGCCAAAATCAGCAGGAAAGTGATGGATGCGTTCCCAAGCAGTTTTATTTTCACGAAAAAATTCCTTTCAGCTTTTCTTTTAATCTATTATATTACGAATTTATTGCATACTTGGTTTCATGGAAGTTTTTTGAAAACCGAGAAAAACCCGGCAATGTTTTTTGCCAGGCATTATATTATTATTGAAGCAATTTTTCGCATTTCAGAGAGCTATTCGAACGTGTAACTTTCTAAAATACGGTCGGCGATCAGTTTGTAGCCTTTATCATTTAAATGCAGCGAGTCACTGAAATACTGTTTTTTATCTCTTCCTTTGAACAGGTCATTGGTTGGAATGAAAACAACCTGTTTTTCGCTTATAGAGGCTTTCCTTATTTCCTTATTCCAATCATCAACCACCGCTTCAATTTCAACGCTGTCGGGATAGGGATTATAGAGGCCAAGCATCAGGATCGGTGCTTTCTCGTTTCCTTCCGTCAAAATATTGAGAATCGCATTCAGGTTTTGCAAATATACGTCCTGCCCTTTCTCTATTTTTTCAGGCTTCAGATTTTCTAAATTACCACCATTGCTATTGATCAAGTCATTCGTCCCGATGAAAAGAATAAAATAGTCTGCTTCATCAAGCTTCCCTCTCATACTGACATTAGATAGCTGGGTAAGGATTCCAGAAGATTCAAGACCATAAATGGCTTCATTGTCAAAGTTATAATCCTCTTTGTGTTGGTAATTCAACTTGGTTTGCAGCGTATCGATATAGCCGGAGCCTTTTTGATCACCATAACCATAGGTGAGCGAATCGCCGAATGCAAGAACCAGCCTGTCTTCTTCCTCTTTTTCAGGATTGACCATACTGAAAGCAGCCAGCATGGCGATTATAATGATAAGAGATGAGATGAGTAATGTATTTTTCTTCATGTTGTACCTCTTCCCTAAGTCTTTATACCTTATTACCCAGGATGAAATGAACATGAAACAAGAAGAATCCACCATTAAACTTCTTCTTGCTAATGCTTCGCCAACGTGTTATATTTATCAAGCGATGAGCTGAATTGTGTAAGCCGACAGACGCTCCTTTATGGAAATGCACGATGTGGCGTGCAGTCAGTCGCCTCAATACGCAGAAAAGACGCCTTTAAGGCGTCTTTTCTTATTATTCTGGAATTTATTTTCTATCCTTATAGCCGTCACGATACATACCTGATGGATTATTGTAGCCGTCACGGTCTAAATCAGTCGAATTCTTAAGTGAATCACGATTGCGGTCACGGTCTGCTTCATTGACGAGACGATCGTCATCAGCCTCCAGATGAGCCTCCTCATGCTTTACACTTTCCACGACTTGTTCAGTATCTGTCACTTCTCGCTTACCGATGACAAGCTCTTCAGAAACAACCGGTTTTTTTGTAACCTCTACCTTCTCTTCCATGATTGGTACACGGATTGTTTCATCATCATCCATCGCAGCATCAGTTGCGGAAGCAGTCTCATTCACATTACGTCTTTCCACGTAAACTTCCTCACGAGTGACAGGGATGTTAACCTTCTGCTGCTCTTCTACTACTTCCTTGTGAATTTCAACTTCACCTGCCTGTACCCTTTCCTTGGATACATCCAGCTGCTCTTCTCTTAACCTTAATGTCTGCTGGTCCGTATCATCATACGTTCCTGTTACTTCTGATGTATCCGTAACATAGCCTGTTTCTTCTACATCAAGTCCAGATGCAGTCGTTTCAGCTAAAAGAATGATACGTCCGTTTCGCACATCCTCTTCATATTCTCTTGCAGCATCATCCGTTAAGCCAGCACCAACCAGACGGTCAGAAACTGAAGGCTCATTGCCGCCAAGATTTCTGTCACCATCAAAGGCTGTCATCAAGCTTTGCCAGAAGCCGCCTTCCTTACGGTCGTCAGTATCCGTTCCGATATTTTCAGTCGTTACGCCCGTTCTGCTTTCAAGTGCAGTAGTAACATCGTTCGTATCACCAATGATTGAGAAATCCTGAACGGCATAGCCGTTGTTTTTATATTCTTCAATTGCTTCAATAAGTTCTGTTTGATTATCATAAACTCCAACTACTTTTTTAGCCATTTTAAATTCCTCCATTTCAATTTGTGATTCATCCGGTTGCCCCGGTAATGTATTCTTACCCGTCTTGGACATACACTCAAACTACATAGGACTTGCCAAAATTAGCCACGGATTTTATCGGATAAAAAAAAGCCGGAATCAGTCCGGCTTTTCGTCTTCGGTAATTTTCATAACCTCTAAATAGGCAATGTGGTATTCGTCAATTTCGATAATCTTGAAAATAAATCCTCCTTCTTCTATTTCATCCCCAATCTTGGCATCAATGTTCTTTGTCATGAACCATCCGCCTATGGTGTCTACATCTTCTTCTGATATATCGATGCCTAGCAGGTCATTTACTTCGTCTATAAGTACTCTGGAGCTGAACAGATAATGATTTTCATTCACTTTTCTGACTTCGGCGATTTCATCCACGTCAAACTCATCACGGATGTCGCCAACAATCTCTTCTAGAATGTCCTCGACTGTCACAAGTCCAGATGTTCCGCCATATTCATCAATCAAGATGGCCATATGAATTCGTTCCTTCTGCATTTTCACGAGCAAATCATGGATAGGGATTGTTTCAATCACACGAATGACAGGTTTAAGAAACGAAGACAAAATCGATTCTCTTTGCAGATCCTTTTGTGTTAACTTCGCAGTCAGGATTTCCTTGATATTAATCATCCCTACTATATTATCTTTCTCTCCATCAATTACTGGATACCTTGTATATTTCTCTTTTTGAATCACATCTATAATTGTTTCAATATCATCTGAAATATCAAAGGTAGCAATTTCAGTCCGCGGTACCATGATTTCTTTGGCAATCCGCTCATCAAACTCAAATATATTATTCACATAGTTCAGTTCGTTTTGATTGATTTCACCGCTTTCATAACTCTCTGATAAAAGAATTCGGAGCTCTTCTTCAGAGTGGGCAATTTCATGCTCAGAAGCAGACTTTAAACCAAACAGTCCTACGAGAAGCCTGGCTGAACCATTCAATAACCAGATAAAAGGGTACATAATCTTATAAAACCAGATAATTGGTTTGGAAAAAGCGAGGGTAATGGCTTCTGCTTTTTGGATTGCGACAGTTTTTGGAGCCAACTCCCCGACTACAACATGCAAAAAAGTGATTGAAACAAAGGCGATTCCGAACGATAATATACCAGATAATGACGGATTCAAATGAAAATTCTCAAAAACAGGATGGAGCATTTCTTCAACCGTCGGCTCCCCAAGCCACCCAAGGCCTAAAGCTGTAATCGTAATGCCGAGCTGGCAGGCCGATAGATATTCATCGAGATGAGTGACCACGTGCTTTCCGGATTGCGCTCCTTTCCTTCCTTCAGAGATTAGCTGGTCAATTCTTGAGCTCCTGACTTTAACGATGGCAAACTCTGTCGCTACGAAAAAACCAGTTAATGCGATCAATAAAACAACTAAAAGCAAATTAGTAATAACCAATGGGGAAGCCCTACATATGTAAGGCAGTCACCTCCTAGAAAACATTTACACCATTAAAAATGGATTGATGGGCAAAGGGATGTCCCTTCTGCACCTTTTGTCCATTTTTTAAATTATACCCTTATACTAAACAGCTAACGCATTATAAAGGAAAAACGTGAATCACTCAGCCCTTATTATTGGTAATCGGGCAAAGATTATTAAGGAACAGGCTTTTTTTACATTGATTATTGCTTTTCGAACACAATTGCCTACATTACTTTCAGAAGTTAATGGGCCATAATCGCAAAAGGAAAAAAACAGAAGTACAACCCATCTGCACTTAGAAACAGATGAATCATACTTCAGGTCACATGTCACTATGATACCTTTTTGACAGTTTCCGCAGTCTTATCATTGGACAGGAACCAGCCTGCCGCAGCAATTCCTGCAAGCACTGCATAGAATGTTAGTTTCCATTCTGTTGAATGGGCAAACTCAGGATCCATTGAATATCTGTCAAATAAAAATATCCGACTAATATAGTGCTTTTTCCTTAACTAATTTCGAAAATTGCCGAAAATAACAATAATATGAGAACGATAATCAAGGTCTTTCTTAAGAAGACTATACCCAGTTGTTCTCTAAAAAACAATTCGCCTAGAAGATCAGAGGGAGTGGACAAATTGCTTTTCAAGAAGAAAACGAAAACCGCAAAAAAAGCAGGAACAAAAAAGAAATCAAGCAATAAAATTTCCAACAAGAATATGAGTCTAAAACTAAAGATTGTTTCTTTAAGCATAATCTCAATGCTCCTCCTCGCATTGGCTACTACTATCTATGCTCAATACACTATAAGAACGAGTAATCTAGAATCGATGGAAGCAGAGCTTAACACGATTTCTAGCTTGTTGTCGGACCAGATTTCAGCAGGAAAAGCGCAAACCATCATTGCGAACCCTTCAAAAAACAATCCCGGTGTAACCTCAATGCAGAAACAAATGGACCAAATACTAAAAGAAAATCCATTGATACATAATCTTTATTTGGTCACAATGGAAGGCAATAAACTTTCAATCCCGACTATGAACTCGGCCATGATGACGGCGGAGTTAACATATGGTTCACATTATACAGGCGGCAAGGAATTTGATCTGGCAGCGCTTGAAGCTTTTAAGGAAAATAAACGGACAACTACTGAAATATACAAGTCGCCTACCGGCTCAAAAATGACGGGCTTCGCACCTATCACAGATATGGCAGGAAAAACAATTGCCCTTTATGGGGTCGAATTCGATGTATCTCAGGTAAATAAAAAGATTAATGCCGAGGTTGCTGGAATTTGGATCCTCGCTCTTATAATCCTGGTCCTCTCAAGTGCCGCTATGTATCTCCTGGTGTCCAGGCTCATCAAGCCACTGAATAAAATCAGGGTTTTAACAGCAAACATCGCAAAAGGCGACTTATCGCAAGAAGATATCATCGTAAAATCTAAAGATGAAATCGGAGCTTTGGCTGATAGTATCAATACAATGACTGGCTCACTAAGAACTCTGGTTTCACAGGTGCAAACAAGCTCAAGGGAAGTTTCAAGCGAAACAGTTGGATTATCCACGATAGCCTCCAGTTCGGTGGAAGCAATCAGGGAATTGACTGCAGCTAACCAGCAGGCAGCAGCAAGCACACAGGAACAGAACGCAAATATTGAAGAGATGCAGGCGACATTAGAAGAAATCAATGCAGGCATCGAAGAAATCAACGCATCTGCTCAGCAGGCAAGCTATATCGCTAAAAACTCCACGGTTTCTTCCAAGGAAGGAACCGTCAGAATCGATGAGATGCTTGAAGGACTAGAAGCCGTAGATGAAAATACAAACCTGCTGGCTGATATTATTACGGTGCTTGAAAAACAATCAGAGAAAATCACGCAATTCGTTAAAATCATCAATACCATCTCTGACCAGACAAACCTGTTGGCATTGAATGCTGCTATTGAAGCTGCCAGGGCTGGAGAACACGGCAAGGGATTTGCTGTTGTTGCAAACGAGGTTCGGAAGCTCGCCGAGGAAAGCGCGAAATCAGCTGCCACTATCATTTCCATTGTTGGCGAGAATGTCCAAAACACCCGTACTGCCGTAGACTACATCACAAAAACCAAAGAAGCAGTACAGTACAATAAAAACCTTTCTGCGAACGCAAAAAAAACACTAAATGAAATTTATGAAACAACATTGGAGATCGAGGATAACTCCAATAATATTGCATCTGCTATTGAACAGCAGGTTATCGCAATTGAACAAATAACCAACTCGCTTGATACAGTCTCACAGGCTTCCCAGCAGATTGCCGCAGGTACCGGCCAGACAGACCAGTCCACACAGGACCAGCTCAGAATCGCAGAGAATGTAAACGAGACGACAAAAATCCTCCAGCGGACAGCAACGGAGTTAGAAAATTTGACAGGGAATTTTAAGCTATAGGCCCCTGGAAGAACTTGTTGGAATCCCAAACAAAATAGTAAAACACTATAAAACACTAATTTAAAAAGGATGCCCGCGGGCATCCTTTTTATCTTTTCCTGAATCCTTCTTCTTCTAAATATTGTTTAGCCTCATTATAAGAAAGGAATGTACCATCAAGATTCAGGCCAGCATACACATTCCACATATCATCCTCATGAACAACAATCAGGGTATGATTTTCTGAATTGATCCAGCGTTCTTCTTCATTGTCCTCTATTATGGCTGCTTCAACGGTACTGTTGCCTGAGAGGGATTCTATTGATTTTTTAATGATCGATTTAAGCTCTTCCTCAGTAAAATCACGGATATTTACCATGCCCTTGGCATCAGCCTCATATCCTTCTAAAAATTCTCCATAGACAAATCCATTCCCATTAGGATGAAGATGATATACAACATTTTTCTTTTCATAAATGCTATCTGCAAAATGAAAGTTCACACGGCCTAAAGAGACATTTTTTCGTTCAAGTTCAGAAAATGATTCAATGATTGCAAGTTTTTGTTCAAAAGTCAGCATAATTGCCTCCATATTAATCCTAAATTTTTCGATTCTGTTCATTATAACATTTGAAAGATCTTAACAAAAAATTCACAAGCATTTTGTATGTTACAAAAACAGATTTAAGATATACTTAAGTTACTTAAGGAAGTGATCCAATGAAAACGGTAAGCGCAATTAAATCCAAAAAGAAAATTATGCTGATGAAAAAATTACTTGAAAACCACTCTGCCAGGGATTACTGTTTATTTTTGCTCGGGATCAATACTGGAATTAAACTTCCAGAATTACTATGTCTGCGTGTCCACGATGTCTGCAGCAAGGATGGTGAAATAACAGAGTTTCTTACCATTCCTTCTTATAACAATCCTCCTGTTTACTTAAATGCCTCCATACGGCGGTCCCTAAAAAATTACTTAAATGAAAATTCTTTTATTGATTCAGACTATCTCTTTAAATCCAGAAAAACTGGCAATCCAATTACAAGACAACAAGCATACAGGATCATTAATACAGCAGCAAAAAATGCCGGAATTGATGAACCGGTGGGAATGACCACTCTCAGGAAAACATTTGGCTACCACGCCTACTTACAGGGTGTCGCAATTTCACTAATCCAAAAAAGACTTAAACATGCCTCTCCATCAGAAACGAAGCATTTTATTGGAGTAGGCCAGGAAACAGTCCCAGTTAAGATAAATATCAATTTATAAGGGGGAGTTTTTATTGCCAGAACATATTATTAGTACGGACTCTTTTATTATGCTATTAGCTTTCTTGTTAATTGTGGGAGTCTTGACGACGAGATTTTCAACCAGGTTGGGCGTACCCTCCCTCATCTTATTTATTATGGTTGGGATGGTGATGGGAAGTGATGTCCTTGGAATCATCTACTTCGACAATGCATCATTGACGCAGAAGATCGGAGTAATTGCGCTCATCATCATTTTGTTTGAAGGAGGCCTGCAGACAAATTGGAAGGATGTCAGGCCAGTGATCGTCCCTTCTTTATCATTGGCGACAATTGGAGTTTTAATAACCTCCGGGATTATAGCAGCAGCTGCTAAAGTGATCCTTGGCCTTGGCTGGATTGAGTCCATACTATTCGGTGCGATCGTTGGTTCTACTGACGCCGCTGCAGTGTTTGCAGTTTTGAAAGACCATAATATTTCTCCAAAACTCGGTTCCACTCTTGAAGCAGAATCGGGTTCCAATGATCCAATGGCAGTATTTTTAACAGTCGCCATGATTGAACTGATTACCATTCCAGATACAAGTATCCTGACCTTGATTGGCGATTTCTTTCTGCAAATGGGGCTTGGTTTGCTGATGGGGCTCATCTTTGGAAAGATAGCTGTAAAATCATTGAATTCCATCAATCTGGATTCCAGCGGGCTGTACCCTGTATTTGCGACCGCTTTTGCATTGCTGACATATGGGATTACAGCATACATTAACGGCAGCGGGCTTTTGGCTGTATATATTGCAGCCATTATCATCGGGAATGCTGAAATTGCCTACCGCCATTCTATTTTCCGTTTTTCAGAGGGTTTTGCCTGGATGATGCAAATTCTAATGTTCGTCATCCTTGGACTCCTTGTATTTCCCTCAGAACTTTTTACTCCTTCTATTTTAATCCAGGGGATTTTGGTTTCCTTAATCTTGATTTTAGTAGCAAGGCCTGTTGCGGTGTTTATCTCAACGATTAACATGAAGTATTCCAAAAAAGAGCGGATCTTCCTTTCTTGGGCGGGATTGAAAGGCGCCGTACCTATTATCCTTGCCACCTTCCCTTTACTTGCTGGTATTGAGGACAGCCATCAGATCTTCAATGTTGTCTTCTTCGTCGTACTGACAAGCGCGCTGATCCAGGGAGCTACCATACCCATGCTGGCCAACAAACTGGGGTTGAACGGTCCTAAAAAAACGACACCGATGCAGTCTCTTGAGCTGATTTCACTCGGAAAAGCAGATGCTGAAATGATTGAATATGAAATGGAAAGCGATAGTGCAATTGTCGGGAAAACCTTGATGGAGATTCCCTTTCCGGAAGGGACACTTGTGAATGCGCTTATCCGCCATGGCAAGCTGATTGCACCTACCGGGAATACTGTCATTATGGCTGGAGATTTCCTTTACATTCTGTCTGGGCGAAAAAACAAGCTGAAACTGAAGAAACTTTTGAAGGAAAAATCAATCTATAAACAAGATACTTTAGAACTTAAATAACGCCAGGATATTGGTCAGCAACAGTCTCTTCTGCTGAAAAATGAGAATAAAAATAAAACCAGTGAGAACTCTCACTGGTTTTATTAGTTATGACCTTAATTTTTCCAGAAACATTGTCTGCATTTCTCTTAATATCAGCTTATATTGGTAATCTTCAAGTATGGTAGCCTGCAATGTGACCCCGTTCACCATCGCCCAAAAGATGTCTGCGTAGGTTGCAGGATCAAGATTTTTTTTAAATTCACCTGCTGTCTGGCCATCTTTAATGATTCCTGTCAGCAAAGAAACAAAGAAATTCCTGTAACGCTCAGTCAACATTTCTTTTAATTTCGGATTCCGTGTTGAGTACAGCCGGAACTCATAATGGACAATCGCATGCCCTCTGTTTTTTTCTTCATTTGGGTCATTGTCGAGGTAAGCTTCAATCAGATAATTGAGTTTCTCCAGCGATGTCTCTCGCTCAGCAATCGCTTTTGCAAATTTACTTCCCGAGTTATTTGTTTGTCCTTCCATCAAGGCAAGATAGATTTCATCCTTGCTTTTGAAGTAATTATAAATCGCGCCCTTGCTCAGGCCGGAACGAGCCACAATTTCATCAA
Source organism: Bacillus sp. ISL-39 (assembly GCF_018613295.1). Lineage (NCBI taxonomy): Bacteria > Bacillati > Bacillota > Bacilli > Caryophanales > Bacillaceae > Bacillus > Bacillus sp. ISL-39. The sequence continues at coordinate 157,914 of NZ_JAGGQM010000019.1, read as the reverse complement.
CAGTGGATGCTTCAAATCCCTTTTCGGCAAAACAAACATGGGCACTCTGCAAAATTTCCTGACGCTTCTTTTCCTTATATTCCTCTGAAACAATTGGCGTCATATGTTTTACCCCATTTTCTCACTGGAATTATAGTTTGTATACCTTGCTATATTTCTCTTCCAGGTACTGTACCAGATAATCCGCATTCAATTCTTCGCCGGTAGCTTTAACAATCAGTTCATTTGGAGTATACAGCATGCCATACTGATGGATATTCTCCCTTAACCAGTCCTGGATCACTGCAAAATTGCCCTGTTTAATACTTTCATAGAAACCAGGTAAATCTTTCTTCACTTTGTGCAGAATTTGTGCTGCATACAGGTTCCCAAGGGAGTATGACGGGAAGTACCCCAGCCCTCCGAATGACCAGTGGATATCCTGAAGAACCCCTTCACTGTCAGTTGATGGTGTAATGCCGAGATAATCATTGATTTTCGCGTTCCAGATTCCAGGCAGATCTTTTGCCTCTATTTCCCCGGCAATCAATGCCTTCTCAATTTCATAGCGAACCATGATGTGAAGGTTATAAGTGAGCTCATCTGCCTCCACCCGGATGAAGGATGGCTGGACTGCATTCGTGGCACGGTAGAAATCATCCAATTCCACATTTCCTAGTTGTTCCGGAAAATGTTCCTGCAGCTTCGGATAGAAATACTTCCAGAATTCCTCGCTGCGTCCCACCATGTTTTCAAGAAAACGTGACTGGGATTCATGGATTCCAAAAGAAGCTCCTTCCTGAAGGACTGAATCCTGGAATTTAGGATTGATATTTTGTTCATAAATACCGTGTCCTGCTTCATGAATCGTTCCGAAAATAGCAGTGCGGACATTATTCTCAAGGTATCTCGTCGTAATCCTCACATCTCCCGTATTCACAGTTTGCGCAAAAGGATGGACTGTTTCATCCAGCCTCCCAGCTTCCATATCGAAGCCGATCAGCGGCAAAATGTAACGATTGAATTCTTTTTGCTTTTCTACTGAATAGGGCTGTTCAAATATCTCTACTGGCGGCTTGTATGATGACTCTTGAATCCTTCTAAGTAAATCAGAGCTAGATTCTCTTAATTTAACAAACAATGGATCGAGCTTTTCAACTGTAAGGCCAGGTTCAAACTCATCTAGCAGCGCATCATATGGATGGTTGTCATAACCGTAAATCTCTATAGCTTTCCTTTTAAACTCTACAATCTTCTCAAGGTACGGAAGATATCTTTCAAAATCATTATTCTCCCTGGCCTCTTCCCAGGCATCATTTGCTTTTGATGTAAGCACTGAGAAATCTTTAATCATTTCAGCCGGGATCCTTTTTGAACGGTTATAAAATTTCAGCCGTTCACGAACCCTGGCTTTTGCAGCTTCATCTAGTTGCTCATCTGCTTCCGGCGTCGTGAGTGTGCTTAATAGCTCCCCCATTTCCTCAGAAACAGTCAGCTTGAACGCTTCCGTTCTAAGTGTTCCGTTCGCATTTGCAAATATGGACCGTCCTTTTTTTGGTGAAATCACTTTTTGGTCCCAGCTTAACAAACCTAAAATACTATTAAAATGTGAAATCTTTTCATCTAATTCATTGAACTTTTCGAGCGCAGACATGATTGATTGATTCACTATCTTTTGTTCCATGTCATTTCCCCCTTTTTCCTGCGTTTTACCAAATGGATTCATCTTATATAAAGATGGTTTCAAGTTGAATCGTGTTGGCTGCCTTTACATTTAAATAAACTATCCAGTCGGTTTATTATATTCTATATTACATTATTTTTTCAATTATCACAAAATTATTAATAAATTATTTCTAAATTTTGCAACCTTTCATAACTTAGCTACGTCAAAGTTAAAGAAAAATTTTCCAAAGGGAGAGCATATGAAAAAGATCATTCATTACCCATTTTTATTTTTGACCTCCATTGCGGGTCTAATATTTTTCATGGCATTTCCCAGGCTTTTTGACTTCCGTCCATCAGGGAGTGCACATCTTGGTGTCCATTTATCCGGCTTTATAAAAGCAATTGAAGCTACTGCATTGCAATTTTTCAAGCCTGAAAGCTGGAAAGTATTAGAGGGCTGGTATCAAGAAACAGTCATTGACCGCTATACATATTCTCTTGAACTTATTTTCTTTAGTCTGCTTTTCACTATTCTTATAGGGAGTGTGGTCGCCTATCTATTTATGAATCTTCCTTATAAACAGCGTATCAGAGTGAAGAATATCCTGAATTTCTTTGAGGGGATTCCGGATTTGCTGGTTATATTCATGATGCAAATGTTTTTGTTCATGCTTAACAGAGAGTTCAATATTCGCCCTGTCACTATGTATGGACTTGCAGGCAAAGAGCCAATTATCTTTCCGATGATCATTAATTCTCTCCTTCCATCCTTATTTTTTGCTCAATACCTGATCAAGGTCATGGAAGAAGAATTTGAAAAACACTACATCCTTTTAGGCCAGGCAAAAGGGTTATCTAAGCTGCAGATTCTTTTTTCACACTTAACAAGGAATATCGTGACGGTAGTCTCAATCCACTTTAAGACCATCATCTTTATGGTTTTGACAAACCTGGTGCTCGTTGAACACATGTTTGTTCTTGATGGGTACATTCAGGAGCTTAATAAACTGCTGCAGATTAATAGTACTTCTCCCGTGAGTATCTTCTTTTATGTGGGAGTTTTCATGCTTCCTGTCATTCTTGTGGAGAGATTCGTTTCGTTGATCGGCAAAAAGTTCGGAAGCGTTCGGGGGATGGATATATGAGAAGGTTTAAGAGAATTTTCCCGTCTGCGGTATCGTCGATTGCCACTAAAGTAAGCGAAGGCTTAACCAGGCTTGTCAGGGAGACAAAAGAACTGAGTCCCCAGAAAGCAAAAAGGGGATTATTTCTTTTTCTGAAATCTGTCCTGAAGATGATCGTAAAAATAAGTAACTATATCAATAATCATAGACATCGGAATATGCTGGTTGGTTCAGCGATACTTGTTACATTATTCCTGATTAGCTGGAATACAGAACTGATGCCTGAGAGCAATGAGCCGCTGATTTTCGATGAGGATGGAAACTTTGTCGCTGCTCCTCCTGCTCCTCCGTCGTTAATCTTTCCGCTCGGGACAGATTTGGGTGCACGAAGCATGGTTAACCTTGTTCTCGTTGGAGTGAAATATACTCTTGGCGCTATATTGGGAATCACACTTTCGCGCCTTTTGATTGGCACAATACTAGCGCTTGTAACGACATTATTCTATCCAGGCTTTAAACGGTATTTCACTGCTTTCTTTTGGCCATTCAGATATATCCCTCAATTGCTTGTCGCGATTATCCTGATGCTTCCAGTGGCAGCATCACCAACCGGATACTCAGCAATGGTCATTTTGGAATACCAATTGATTATCATGATGCTGGTCGGTCTTCCCAGCGTCTATTACTACATCCTGGATATGATGGATGAAATCGAGAAACAGCCTTATGTGCTAAGTTCAATACTGATGGGCGGAAGCAAGTTTCACACCTTAAAAAAGCATGTATGGCCCAATGTCAAATCTCATTTGTTGTTATTGACTACACAGCAAATCTTATCAATCTTACAGCTGTTAACGTTTCTAGGAATTTTTTCATTGTATTTAGGCGGCCCTCACCCGACCGCTTTGACCGATACACCACGGCTGATTTACCGAACTATCACTAACGAACTAGCAGGAATGGCGGGTCAAAACTTCTGGCTGATCAGAAGAGCACCTTGGATGGCCTACAGTCCGATCCTGATCATTGCTTTTATCGCCATTATCGTGAATTGGATGAAAAAAGGGGTCGAGGATCATTTAGCCGGGGTGGTGCCAGTAAAACATAGGGTGGCTGCCGAGCAGGATGTCAAAGCAGAGGCCGGCCGATCCAAAAATTTTGTACTAGTCGGCGTGCCAAAGCAGCCTGAGGCAGATTATGAAAAGAAGAAGTATGTTAGTGACTTTATTCGTGAAAAACTCAGGATGGCCCGTGGGTACTTGCTCCGTTACAAAGTTTACCGGATCATTGACAAGCTTGCGATCAGGACTTCTGAACATATTTCAGAATACCCTAAGCCTGCATTTACCGCGTTATTGACGGTATCCTTCGTGCTATGGGCTGGTGTATTTTCATATGCGGAGTTTTTCGAAGATGAAAATACGAAGAAAGAGGAAACTAATGTTGATGCATCAACTGAACCAAAAGAGGCTAAAGACTTATTTAGCTACAGCTATACCAACAAAGAGCATGTGCCGGTCAAATATAAGGCCGACCTGACTTATCAGGATGAAGAAGCCACACTGCAGGGAACACTGAAAGTCGCAACAACCAATACAACCGGTGCCGATCAGGATAAAATCTATTTCCACCTGTACCCTAACCAATTTAAAGAACCGATTGATGGTCCGGATTGGGAATTCGTTCGCGGTCCTTCACCAACACCTGGCTGGATCGATATTCAAGACATTAAAGTAAATAATCAAAAAGCTGATTTTAAAGTTGAAGGAACTATACTAGAAGTACAAATGGATAAGTGGGAAGCTAAGGCTATTGCCGAACTGGACATTCAATTCAACTTCCAGCTGCCATCGAATTACAGCAATGCAAGCTATGATTATGCAGCAGTCTGGCTCGGCAACTTCCTGCCCAAGCAGGCAGTATATGATAAAAACGGCTGGAATCTGGATCCGTATACACCAATCGGCTACCCTTTTTATAGCGAAACCGCTGACTATGATGTTACTTTGAACGCTGCTGCTAAATACGAGATTCTTTCGAATGCAGAAGAACATAATGCTAGTATTGAAAACACAGGTGAAAGTCAGAAATATCACGTCAACCTGGATAATGTCCGTGATTTTTCAATCGTCTTATTGGATAAACAATATTATCAAACTGAAAGATTCATGAACCAGAATGAAACGCTTGTGAACGTATGGTACCGCCCTTCCACTGACAAACAGCAGACCGCAAACAGGAACGCAATGGGCGCCGGTCAATCGATTGATTATTTTGAGGAGTTTTTCGATTCAACATTACCTTATAAGGAACTCGATATTATCCGAACCGGTGAAGGCAACCCACAAATGGCTTACCAGGGAATGATCTTCACAGCTGGATATAATTTTTCTGATAGCAGCTTTACTTCTCTCAGCATGACAGACGGCGTGATCCGCCAATGGCTGTCAGGATTGGTCGGAAGCCAGGGATATAAGGAACCATGGGTAAATGAAAGTCTCGTAAGCTATTCATTTAAAACCTATATGGGTGAAAAAGGCTACATGGCCAAGAGCTCCGCAGAAGATCAACTAAAACAGCAGGAAGAGATTGCAAGGATCCAAAAAGAAGGCCAGTATTTAAGCAGCCCATTAAGCGAATTTAAAAACCTTAATGACTATATCGTTATGATGAATCTGCATGGCTACAATTTGTACGCTGAGCTGGACTATTTAGTCGAGGGAGGAAAAGTGAATAAAGCTTTGAAGACATATGTCAACGAGTATACAAATAAAAATGCCTCCGGACATGATGTAATCACCATCTTTGAAAAGGCAGGCCACCCAGAGGCCAAAGGTTATTTCGAGGGGTGGCTGAAACCTGAGGTAATAGAATAGTTTAGATTTCGCCTGAGCTGCTTTGATAGTGAGCTCAGGCGATTTTACTGATTTAGTTGTATCTCTGAAAATGTTGCTGAAGTGTCAGCCGTGGTATTGCTTTAAGAATATCCGGATGAACTTGGCGGGTTTGGCCGGGTATTCAACTACCTCATACAAAAATGGAGTGGAGTTCAGAACTTATAGCTACTTCAGACAAAATCGTGGCTTTGCCTCCCTGTTTTGTCCGAACCTTGACCTACTTCGGACAAAATCGTGGCTTTGGCTACCTGTTTTGTCCGAACCTGCTCCTACTTCAGACAAAATTACGGCTGCGCTTCCTTGTTTTGTCCGAACTTGCACCTACTTCGGACAAAATTACGGCTTTGGCTCCCTCTTTTGTCCGAACTTGCACCTACTTCAGACAAAATTACGGCTGCGCTTCCCTGTTTTGTCCGAACCTGCTCCTACTTCAGACAAAATCGTGGCTTTGCCTCCCTGTTTTGTCCGAACCTTGACCTACTTCGGACAAAATCGTGGCTTTGGCTACCTGTTTTGTCCGAACCTGGATCTACTTCAGACAAAATCGTGGCTTTGGCTACCTGTTTTGTCCGAACTTGCACCTACTTCAGACAAAATTGTTGCATTGCCTCCCTCTTTTGTCCGAACCTGGACCTACTTCAGACAAAATTATGGCTGCGCTTCCTTGTTTTGTCCGAACCTGCTCCTACTTCAGACAAAATCGTGGCTTTGCCTCCCTGTTTTGTCCGAACCTTGACCTACTTCGGACAAAATTACGGCTTTGGCTCCCTCTTTTGTCCGAACTTGCACCTACTTCAGACAAAATTACGGCTGCACTTCCCTGTTTTGTCCGAACCTGTAGCTACTTCAGACAAAATCGTGGCTTTGGCTACCTGTTTTGTCCGAACCTGCACCTGCTTCAGACAAAATTACGGCTGCACTTCCCTGTTTTGTCCGAACCTGTAGCTACTTCAGACAAAATCGTGGCTTTGGCTACCTGTTTTGTCCGAACCTGCACCTACTTCAGACAAAATTACGGCTGCACTTCCCTGTTTTGTCCGAACCTGCACCTACTTCAGACAAAATCGTGGCTTTGCCTCCCTGTTTTGTCCGAACCTGCACCTGCTTCAGACAAAATTACGGCTGCGCTTCCTTGTTTTGTCCGAACTTGTAGCTACTTCAGACAAAATCGTTGCTTTGCCTCCCTGTTTTGTACGAACCTGGACCTACTTCAGACAAAATTACGGCTTTGGCTCCCTCTTTTGTCCGAACTTGCACCTACTTCAGACAAAATTACGGCTGCGCTTCCTTGTTTTGTCCGAACCTGCACCTACTTCAGACAAAATCGTGGCTTTGGCTCCCTGTTTTGTCCGAACCCCATCCCTCCTCTTTGCTGCTAGTGTGCCTTTTAGAGAATATCTCGATCATTTCATTCGTAATAAGTATCCGATGTATTCCCGACTGCTTTATAGTACTTCTTTAACACTCTGGTTATCCTTCTTTTATTTATCGTCCTGTTGCACCATTCGTAGATGCTTTGTGTCGTTATTTTTCTTTCAGGAAACAATAGCCTGAATTCCTCTATGTTCTGTACGATTGCTTGTTCCACTCGTTCGGAGTTCCCACACCTGCCACAGACTAAACCCTGCATTTCAATGGAAGTATTAAACGACCCACACTCCCTGCAATGCATGCCCTTTTCCAATTGTTCATAATCGTATTCATGTAAAGTGGTATACGGATTTTTATCATGGTGTAATGAAAGCAATTTTTGGGCGAGTATTTTATGATTCTCGTCCATCTTGGAAGGTGCATCGTTAAGTTCTTTTAAAAAGCGATTAATTTGGGTTGGTAAAATGATTGGCAGGTCCATCGGGGCTTGATAAAGGGTGAATTCTGGGTTGTTGAAAACGACTGAAGCCTGGACGAGGTAATTTAATTTGAGGTTTTGAAGCAGTTGGCGAAAGAGCGTCTCGCTTCGCTTTAATTGTATGACTGGATTTTTGTATTCTTTGCCACTCGCCACGGAGTAGAATTTGTCTGATTCCAGGTAAAAATCACCTTCGTGATATTTCACATCCAATAGATGGATCAATCCCCCAGAGATTATTACCTTATCAATTTGGAAATAAGAATGATTTACCTGTAGCAGTAGGTCATCTATAATATACCTTTCCTCAGAGAGGTTTTCAGTCAGCCGATCAAATTCAACCTCCCCTCTATACCCCTTTTCCAAATTCGCAAGATGAAATTTATCCTTTGCAGAGAACTCCATTCGCATGTTCAGATAGCGCATTACAACTAATTCCTTCGATTCACTTCTTTTTTTAAGTAACATAGTCCACTTCCTTCCTTTAAGCTTATTCTAATCCAAACTGCCTTCGTTTTTTGTGAATATTTTGTTAACTTTTTCAGTTTCCTATCTCGCTTCAACGCAGGGACCTAATATACTTCCAGATTACAAGCGATATCAATCGTTAATTTTTAAGTTAAAAGGCGTTATCAATCGTTAACTCCTAAATAAAATACCGTCTCATTCGTTGTTATGCCCCCTGAATGTAAATGCAAAAACCCGCCTGAAATTGGTTTTAAACCGTTCCGTTTTGAGGTGCATTTTAATTAAATGACATACAAATTGGCACAGGAATTGACCTGTGCCGTTTTCCTTTTATACAAAGGTTTTATGGGCTTTTATAGAAAAATGACAGTTGAAATGACATAATAAAATTACTAGACAATGATTGTTGTCAACTTAGAATTCACTGTCAGATAAAGTGTCAGTTGGGGTGTCAATTCAGATGACACTTTAAGAGAAATAAACACATATACTTTGTTTAAGTCTATGCGGAGTTAGAGGAGGATAATATGTTTATTAATACAATTAGAAAGGCTCTTACAACGGATTCAGGAATGCATTGTGTTTGGGATTTTTCGAGTTTTGCAAGTGTTAAAGATTTTGATTCGTGGGAGGAACAACTTCTCGAAGACAGAGATATTTTGGAGCATATTAGAAGAGGTAGTTTGGTGCCGATCAATATTAATTCAGATGGTGCTTTTGAATTCGAAATGAGAATAGGTACCATAGAGTCCCATCAACAACTAACTGAACGCGAAAGAAAGTATCTTACAGTTTCCTCTGAAAAATACCGCCTTGTTAGCAATGGTTCAGTATGTATTAGTGGGATAGAATATGTTTGCAATAACCTAGATGAAAACATTGGAGAGTTGCGCATTCCAAGAGGAACTTACAGTGCAACCGTTCATTTGATTGCTTGGGATGATGAACCTAACATGAAGAAGGCTGATGGAACCCCTAAAAATGAAGCTTTGCCAGACTTTGTGATTATTGTAAATCCTGAAATAGACGGAGAATCATATAGGGTAGATATTAATACCTTTCCAGCATCAAATTAATAGTGTCAAAAAAACCATAAAAACAAAAAATGGCGTGTGAAAACTGTTGTCAGTTTACACGCCATTTTTGTTGTCCTTTATAGGATATGCACCTCAAATCGGAACGGTTTAAATTGGTTTCCAGACGGGTTTCCCTTCTATTCTTCCTGCTTTATTACAGCTTCAATCCTGTTTTCAGGCTTGTTTTCGCGAATCTCATCTGTCAATGCATCGATACTGTGTCTTACATTTGCTTTTCCTGAGAAGTTTTCGATTAAGTCTTTCACATCGATTCCTGATGAAGCTTTAAGGGTCTCTTGAAGTGTTGCCATTAAATTAGTCGCATAGCCTGTGACCTTGTTTGCTCCGCCATTAGAGTCACTGCCGCCAGTATCGACAACGGTGATCTTATCAATGTTTCCAAGTGGTGCGGCAACTTGCTTCGCGTATTCAGGAAGCATTTTCAAGATCATGTCGAGAATTGCGGCCTGGCCGAACTGTTCGAACGCTTCGGCGATTTTTTCCTTTGCTTCTGCTTCGGCAAGACCTTTCAGGCGGATGATTTCAGCTTCTGATTCACCCTTCGCCTTTTCTGCTTCCGCTTTCGCAAGACCATCCATACGGACTTTTTCTGCCTCCGCTTTAGCCATTGCTTCAATACGGTATTTATTTGCATCTGCTTCAGCGATTTGCTTCGCCTTATCTGCTGCTGCGGATTGCTCGACAGCATAACGGTCCGCATCGGCTTTCTTCTTGACCTCGGAATCATACTGGCGCTCACGGCGCAGAATTTCTTTTTCCTCGAGCTCGATTTGCTTTTGACGCTCGATGATTTTGACCTGCATTTCCTGTTCGGTAACTTCTTGCTGCGTACGCGCCATTTCCAAATCATAAGCCTGGTCAGCTCTCGCCTTGGCACTATCCTGCTCGCGGCGGTATTCAGCAACTTTCAAACCATTAATTTTTTCTGCTTCGGCGATTTCAGTCGCGCGTTCAAATTCAGCCTTTTTCGCTTCTTTATCTGCTTCCGCTTTCTTGATACGTGTTTCTTTTTCCGCGTCTGCAGTGGCGATGTCAGCGTCACGCTTTACCTGGGCAATACGAGGTTTACCAAGGGAATCAAGGTACCCATTTTTATCACGCACATCCTTAATCGTGAATGACACTATGACAAGTCCCATTTTTGCAAGATCCTGTGAAGCAACACGCTGAACTTCCTGCGAGAACTTATCACGGTTCTTATAGATTTCTTCTACAGTCATCGATCCTAAAATCGAACGCAGATGCCCTTCTAATACTTCCTTTGCTTCATTCTCGCGGTCTTCTTTTGACTTTCCAAGGAATTGCTCAGCAGCAGTAGCAATTTCACTGATGGAACCTCCGATTTTAATAATCGCCGTTCCATCTGCCATGACTGGAACACCCTGTTCTGTGTACACTTCAGGTGTAGTGACTTCAAGCTTGCTTGAGAGCAGGCTGAGCGGACGGGATTGCTGGAATACCGGGAAGATGAACGTGCCGCCTCCACGAATAATTTTTATCCTGTTGCTCGACTCATCCGTATGAACATTGCGGCTGCCAAGGAAGCTGCCGGTAACAATCAAAGCTTCATCTGGTCCAGCCGTTTTATACTTGGTGATGAAAACGGCTATCATAGCGATAACAAGGAATACAACAAAACCAATAACTATAAACATAAGATCCATACCTTTTCCCCCTAAATATAAGTCTCTAACTCTTCATACAACTTGACCTGCAGGACTCCATCTTCAATATCGATAATCAATACTTTTTTTCCATAAGGTATTTCTGTTTTTGTAAAACTGACTGCCGGCTTAGAGATACGGCCGCTGATATTCTCAATCATGACTTCACCATAGCCGTCGCCCGGAATACCAGTGATGACGGTTCCGATTCTCCCTCTTAAATCACTCTCTTTGTACACGAGGGATTCCTCGGCATTGGATAGTGGAATCAGCACAAAAACATTCAGCAAAGTTACTAGAATAAGAGCAATAATTGCAGAAGCAGCCGCAATCAGAACACTGTGCAGCTTTGTAAAAACTTCACCTAAATACCCACCTGCTGTAAAAATCGCAACAAAGGAAAAAATTAATGTTGGATTCACAATAGGAATTGCTTCTGTCAGTCCCTCAAGAGCATCACCAAAAAACAAATAAAGAATCGTGACCGCACCTGAGATGACCAGTCCATAAAAATAGATTGTTTCTAATGGCAGGCCAAACAGCTCCATTTTCCTCACCCCTTGCTAAAATCGTACAAAGCATCCTCCTTATTCCAATTATTTCTTGATATGTAATACGTTTGTCATAAGTTTTAGTTTCAAAAGTTTTAAAATATTTTGTAGAAAAATAGCGCAGACATTATTAGGGCCTTATACTAGCTCATCAATAATTTTTTACTTATTAAAGTTTGATTAATACAGAAGCAAATTATATAACTAAGTCTGCTGATTCTTTTTCCTCATTACCTTGTGTAAAAATGAATTCATTATAAAAGTTAGCATTGGTTGTTGATATATATGGTGATAGCCATAGGAATCCTACTCCGAGCGTGAAAATCGCGATAAATACCCAGCCAATGAAACTCAAGTTCATCAGAAAGAACTTCCATTTATAACCTTTCATCCTCTTTTTGCTCTCCGTTATTGCTTCCAGCGCTGAATATTCCGGATTGTCCTTTAACAAGAAGAACGATTGTGAGTAGGAAATGCCTTTTATCAGTCCAGGAATAAATAATAACAACATCCATAACATTGTAAAAATGCCCACCAGGATAGCTGTTCCAATAACTTTCAGGGATAGTTCCCAGTCTTTATAAACAGCGAACACCTGTGAAATCTTTGGGTCATTCCACCTGGCAATCACAAGATAAAACCAATAACTCGCAGCCGACAGAGGAATAAATAGTAAAGAAAAAAAGATGTTGGTCAGGGAGGCTATACCCGAAGTTTCTGTCTGGTTGGCCCAAGTCATGAATCCTCCGCTAGCGACTATTTCAGCAATCATCGGTACAAAGGTCGTTATCAAAAATACCAGGAACGTTAGGAGCACTGCTATGCCCCACTTCCCTTTTAATGCTTCCAGAGATTTCTTTTTTAATTGATTAATAGTTAAGTCCATTCATTATCCCCCTTCATTCAATAAGTCTATCGGTAATAATCCCCAAATATAAAGTACTTTCCATTATATTCCCTATTTTTTCAATACATACATAGAAGATTGATGTTGGGATACAAAAAAACGCTGCCAGTTTGCAGCGTTTCAAGTTTATCATTTGTCATTATGAAAAAAAGTGGAAGCCCAGCGGTAATTTAAAACCAAGATAAAGCAATATGGCCAAGACAAGAGAAAACTGAATCCATAAATGTTTAACACTTTCATTTCTCTTACCCTTTACAAGGATCATTTCAAGTACGGCAATCATCCACATTCCTAATGCTGTCTTCAAAATATATAAAAATGAAATCTGATATAATTCAAAAATGAGCATAAGGCCAGTTCCTAGTGTCACAATGTAGACCACCCGGAGAATCATATGCAAAACCTTCGTGTTCTTGTCTTTCTGTTTCAAAAATCTAATTACTATGAATATTATAAGGGCTAACACCCATGCGGTAATATGAGTGTGGATCATTTGTTACTTCCTTTCTCTTTATGCTTTAAAGCGATAGCCCGCACCCCAAATGGTTTCAATATATTCAGGATTGGATGGATCAATTTCGATTTTTTCTCTTATTTTTCGAATATGAACAGTTACAGTTGAGATTTCACCCATGCTGTCATACCCCCAAATCCGATCGAACAGGTGATCCTTGCTAAAAACCTGATTAGGGTTAGTCGCCAGGAATGTCAGTACATCAAATTCTTTTGTCGTAAAAACAGTCTTCCGATTGTTTACATACACCCTGCGGTCTGACCGGTCAATATGCAGTCCACGAATATAGATATCCGTATGTGCCGGTTCGCGATGCTTTGCCACCAGCCTTTCATATCTGGCTAAATGGGCTTTGACTCTCGCAATCAATTCATTTGGACTAAAAGGTTTGACCACATAATCATCAGCCCCCAATCCAAAGGCCCTGATTTTATCAATGTCCTCTTTTCTTGAAGTCACGAGCATGATTGGAACATCCTTCGTTTTTCTGATTGTTTTGCACACTTCAAAACCATCTATATTTGGAAGCATGACATCAAGCAGTATTAAATCATATTCATTGGCCAAGGCCATCTGCATGCCTTTATCACCGGCATTTGCTATATCAGCTGTGAAACCATTGATCTCTAAGTAATCCCGTTCAAGTTCAGCTATACTCATTTCATCTTCAACGATAAGGATTCTTTTCATGATCTCACATACCTTTCCAAAGAAATAATGATTTTTGTCCCGAAACTGCTTTCAGCCTTGATGGTGCCTCCATGTTCATCAATGATCATGCCAGCGATAGACAATCCAAGACCGCTGCCGCCTGTTTGTTTGTTACGAGATCCCTCTTCCCGGTAAAATTGCTGAAAGATGAATGGGAGTGACTCATTACTGATTCCTGGACCGTTATCAGCCAGTTCAAGGATGACTTCATTTTGATCTTGATAAAGAGAAATGATGATTGCTCTCTCTTCCTTATCCATGTATTTAAGACTATTATCAATGATATTTGAAAACACTCTTTTCAACTTTTCACGGTCGATGCTCACCTGATATGATTCCGCAGCGTTACATTCAAAAAATAGCTTCACATTCTTCTTTTCCAGATCAAAAGCCAGTTCCTCAAGATAATCTATCAAATAATCCCTTAAATCGACTTCCTCAAAATCAAAAGACAGTTTTTTTAAATCAAGTTTTGAATAAAGAAATAATTCATTGATCAAAGAATCCATATCAATTGATTTCTGGTGGATCGTTTGAAGATAGCGCTCCAGTTTTTCAGGAGAGTTTGTAACTCCATCCCGAATCCCTTCTACATACCCTTTAATGGATGTGATCGGCGTTTTAAGGTCATGAGTGATATGCGCTATTAATTCCTTCCGATTCTTTTCATATTGGGCTTGCACCTCTGCAGATTCTTTCAGCTGCTTTCTCATCTCTTCGAAGTCTGCACTCAACTGAGCAAGTTCATCTCTGCCATTTACGATAATGGTATGGTCAAGATCTCCCTCTTTGATTTTCTTGGCTGCTTCCTTCAACTGTTCAATTGGCTGGATGATGCTCTTGGATACACAATAGGTTAGTAATCCGTTCGTTATAATAAGGATTAGTATCAGCATGACAAAAAGAATTGGATAAAATGTACGCATCAGCCTGGTGAGTGGGCTGGCGTCCTTTATTAAAAATAACGAAGCACTCCCTTGTTCAGGAATGTAAAAATCATGCTGTCTCAGATAATAACTATCATTCCTGATTTTTTCGATATTACGGGAGGTTGAGGATACTCCATATCCAGGAAGATCAGAAGCAGACAGGTGAGCAGTTTTATTTGATGAATAAATGATCTTATTTCCCTGACGCAAGACAGTGAAAATACCATCTTGTTCTAATTCAGCAGATATATCTGATAAATACTCAACACTAGCCAGCCCTTTTGGATCAACAAAGGATTTTTCCTTCAATTGACCAAATAGCTTTGCATCCTCGCTGGTCGTTTCTTTATAACCATGACTTTCCGGCATCAGGTCACTGACCTCGCGGATATCACCAAGGAATAGAAACATTAGAAGCAAGCCCGCCAGAAAAAAAAGAATCATAGGCACAAAGATCATAGCCAGATAGGATAATATCAGTCGATATTTAATAGTCATGTTAACACCTTCACTATAGTTCCTTTGTTTTAAACATATAATAGCCGACAGTCAAAAACAATGAACTGAAGGAGAACAAATAGATGAAAGATTGCCCAAGCCATAAAACATTCACATTTCCAAGCCACTGCTGATACCAGTCCATATAAGCTGTTGGAAAAAGATGCAAGAACTTTGGAAAGGCAAATGGCAATACAGCCATTAAACCATACAGAAAAATACAGCTTGCCAATGAGGCAGGACCGTTCTTAAACCACTGGGAAATGAATGCAGCGAAAGAAACGATCGCCCCCAATGGTATAATTGAAACAAGCAAAGAGATGAATAGTATACCTGCCTCGTTCCAAACAATCGTTTTTTCCAGAGCAATGGAAGTGATTAGAGAAGAGACCCAAACTACTAGCAACTGCATATAAGTCAGCACCGTTATAGCTGAAGCTTTGGAAAGGTATATCTCCATTCGGGTTATTGGCCTGACTTGAAACAATGATCCTTTTTCCCATTCTCCTGCAAATAGTTCCGAACTGGACATAAAGATAAACAGTGGAAGAACGACAAGCAGGAAACTATTTATAATAAAAAAATTGACGCTAAGAGAAGTCAAGGTGATCATATCATTTGCCTGGATTCTTATGGATGCAACTCCTATTAATATTGGCAGGATTGCCGCAAGTACAAAATAATATTGTACACTTCTCTTTGCAATAAGTTTATCGATTTCATTACGAGTATTGCTAGCAAATTCCCGCAATACGAACGCCTCCTATCTTTTCGACATAGAGGTCTTCAATAGATTTTCCTGCCGGTATTAAATCTTTTTCAATAATACACTGTAGCTCCCCGTCGATCAGGATGCCAAAATGGGTGCAGAATTTATCAAGCTCAGCGGTGAGATGGCTGGATATAAGGAAAGTGACTCCTGTTTCCGACAGCTCTTGAACAACATTCCTGAAAATGATCATCCCATCTATATCAAGACCATTTGCGGGTTCATCGAGAACAATCAGCTTAGGATTTGGAAGCAGGGCGGCAGCTAACCCTAGGCGCTGAAGCATTCCCATTGAGTAAGATGATGCCTTTTCATGTTTATATTGGCTCAAGCCTACTGAATGCAATACTTCATCTATTCGGGAAAGGGGCATCTCCGGATAAAACCTGATGATCATTTTCAGGTTCTGCCAGGCGGTCATATGTGAATAAATGCTCCCGGAACCTATATTTGCTCCTACATCCCTGATCGCAGACTTAAAGTCTTCTTCAAGATCCCTGCCAAAAATCATTATTTTACCAGAATCAGGTTTTAGAAGACCAGTTATAGCCTTCAGCAAAGTAGTCTTGCCAGCACCATTGGGACCAATCAGGCCAAAGACGTTGCCTTCTTTAATCGAGAAGTTGACTTCGTTTATTCCACGCCCATTTTTAAACCTTTTGCCAATATCGGACACTTTAAGAACTGTTTCCATACATCTCACCTTCTGCAGCAAGTTATTAATGATGTGCTTTTCCGTGTTTCACTTCTTCAATGGTCAAATTCGTTAGGTCAAGCGTCCCTACTTTGGTTGAATTCACATTTTTCAGGTCCAGGCTGATTGCTAAACTTACTTGATGGACTTTTCCTTGTTCATCCTTGCCTGTCACTAACACTTTTACATCTTGTGCATCTACAAAGTTCTGGGTGCTTATTCTAGCTTTGACATCGGCTGACTTAATGACAATATCTTCTTTTAACTCAGGAAACTTCATTTTCACATCATGAAAGCTTGATTCCATAAATTCCGTACGGTCATTCATCATGGCAGCATGCTTAAGCATTAAGGACGTAACAACATTGGCTGCCATTGGTATTTCAGATTCTGACAGGTTAAGGATTACTTCCTTGGAACCACTTTTGCCATCTTTGACAATCATCTTTTGCTGAAGGTCTTTTGTCAGGACATCCACCAGCTTTTCCAGGTCTTCCTTGAGTTCCAGCCTGTCTGACCCTGTTCCATGAACCCGGCCATTTGATGTCATTGAATACACTTTATTTTCGTTGTCCTTTTTTACCAGGAATTTCCCGTCTTGTCGATATATCTCATAAGATCTTGCGGTTTCACCATTCGAAACAGTGGTTCTTCCTTCCATTGTTTTTCCAAGACGGTTTGTCATGAGTGTCGTGTCTGAACTATAAATTTCCTTGCTATTTTCCATTAGGTCCATACTGAATTCCGTCGTCGTGCTTTCCAATTGATGTGTTTTCTTTAAAGCATCTTTGTACAACTCATACCCTGACGTATTCGCCGAAATCGAATACACACTGCCGAGCATGACTGCCCCGCTAATTCCTATTACAGCCAGCGCCTTCATGTTCATTTCTTTAACCTCCTCAAAATCGTTAAATCATCTTACAAGCAAAGGGTAACCATTAATTCTAAACTGTTTCTAAACTAATTCTTAAATTTTTCTTAAATCACAATTAAGCTTAAAGAAAACACAGGCGCTTGGGGAGGATACACAAATGAGTGAACAAGTTTCATGCGTTCTTACCATTACAAAAAAAACGGAGTCTCCATCATGGAGGCTCCGGCTAACTTCGTCATTTTACTTTTCCTTTGTATCCTTGCTCGCTGCCTTCTCTAATCTCCTGAATCTCCTTAAATCTGCCGGTCTTATTGGCAGCGGTTCTTTTTTCAGCAGTTTAAGAATCGCGAACATCAGCAGCAGAAGCAAGACTGTAAAGGGAAGTGCGGCAATCAATGAAGCGGTTTGCAATGCTTCGAGCCCGCCAGCGTATAGCAACACGGCAGATATGGCTGCCATTAGTGAACCCCAGACGATTTTCGCGAATCTTGGAGGGTTCAAACTTCCTGATGTCGTCATACTTGCAAGAATATAGGTAGCTGAGTCTGCGGACGTGACCAGGAAGGTGAAAATCAAAATGATCGATAAGATCGATAAAATTGACGTCATGGGCAGAACTTCAAAAGTCTTGAATAAAGCAGAGGTTAAATCTTCGTTTACTGCTGCAGCAATCCCTGTATCGTAATTCAGGTCATTCCATAAAGCAGTTCCACCGAAGGCTGCAATCCAGAGGCAGGCAATTACAGGCGGAATCACCATGACTCCAAAAATATACTCCCTGATTGTCCTTCCCTTTGAAACACGGGCAACGAACGCTCCAACAAAAGGAGACCATGCAATCGCCCATGCCCAATAAAAGATTGTCCAATCCCTTGTCCAGGTACCTTCCTGATATGGCTGAAGCCTAAGGCTGTATTGGATGAAATTTGCGAAATAGTCACCAATTGCCAGTGTAAAGCTTTCCATGATAAAAACTGTAGGACCAGCAATCAATACGAATAACAAAAGCACAATCGCAATCCCGAGATTCAAGTTGCTGAGCATTGCAATCCCTTTATCAAGCCCGGTTGAAGATGAAATCATATAGGCAATGAAAATGACTAAAATAATGATCATTTGAATGCCAATCGAGTTTCCAGTATCGAACACAGCGTTCAAACCGCCATTCATCTGCAGGACACCAAGCCCGACAGACGTTGCGATCCCCATTACAGTTGCCACTACGGCCAGTGTATCTATTGTATTTTTAACAGCGGGTTTTGTGCCGGTAATCGGCTCAAGAGCTGTAGATACCAACCCGTTTCTTTGTTTGCGGAACTGAAGGAATCCGATTACTAACCCCACAATTGCAAAAACCGACCATTGGCTGACTCCCCAGTGGAAGAATGAGTAGCCCATTGCGACTCTGGCTGCATTCCTTGATTCTCCTTCTATATCAGCAAATGGAGTGTTGAAAAAGTGGCTCATTGGTTCAGCAATTCCCCAGAAAACGAGCCCGGCTCCAAAACCGGCTGAGAAAAGCATGCCAATCCAGGTAAAGAAAGAAAACTCAGGCCGTTCCCCTTCACCGCCAAGCCTGATGGCACCATATTTACTGACAGCCAGTCCTATTAAGAACAAAACAATAATAAATACTGCTAGCAAGTAGAACCAGCCAAAATTAACAGTTGTAAAACTAAACAACTCTCCAGCCACTGCACCAAACTTCTTTGGCACAATAGCCCCAACTACGACGAACAACAAAATCACCGCAGCTGACACAGAAAAAACAAAGTTTGATAAAATATTCTTGATCATGTCAGCCTCCAATAAATATGCATTTTTTCAGATATGTAAATAAATTTCATGTACGTTCAGGGTAAGTAAGTAGATTGGAAAAGGGGATGAAAGCATGTCTTGAAATATTGCCATGTAATTATTCTGCAATCTTTTTCCCTCAATTATCCATCGTGAAACACGTTTTACGTTTCTTTCACCGCAAAACTAAGCCTTTAATAAGTTAAAAATGAACGCTTAGAGAACCTAAGCGTCCGCTCATTAAAATGTTTTGCTTAAAAACTCACGTGTACGTTCTTCAACTGGATTTTCAAATATTTCTTCAGGATGACCAACTTCTACGATCCGTCCTCCGTGCATATAGACAACCCAATCAGCTACCTCGCGTGCGAAGCCCATTTCATGTGTGACAACTACCATTGTCATGCCTTCTTCTGCAAGTTCCTTCATGGTCGCCAGTACTTCCCCGACAAGTTCCGGATCAAGTGCAGATGTAGGTTCATCGAACAACATGATATCAGGCTTCATCGCCAGTGCTCTCGCAATCGCCACCCGCTGCTTCTGACCGCCGGAAAGCTTAGATGGATAGACCTTTTCTTTATCTGAAAGGCCAACTTTTCCCAGCAGCTCCCTTGCTTCCTTGATCGCTTGCGACCTGCTGACACCCTTTACATGGACAGGTGCCTCAATAATATTCTCAATCACATTTTTATGAGGAAACAGGTTAAAGTGCTGAAAAACCATGCCGATTTTCTGGCGCACTTCATTCAGGTCATGAGATTCTGCGTTAATTTCTTCACCTTCAACGATGATTTGTCCATTGTCCTTGATTTCCAGGAAGTTCAGGCAGCGCAGCAAGGTACTTTTACCTGAGCCGCTAGCCCCAATCAGGCATACAACATCGCTTTCTTTTACCGTTATATCAACATCCTTCAATACATGAAGGTCGCCGAATGATTTATTCAGTTTTTTCACATTGATCATATCTCTTCCATCCAAAACAAATTCCCCCTTAATCACTTACCGAAAGTTTCTTCTCAAGCAGTCCAACCAAAGCAGATATCAAGTAAACAAGGAATAGATAGTACACAGCAACAATAAGCAAGTATGTCATATTGTCAAAATCGTTTGCACCTTTTGTTGTCGCAACATTGAATAATTCATACATTCCGATAAAAGCTGCTAATGATGAATCCTTGAGGCCAATGATGAACTGATTCCCTAGCGGCGGCAGGGCGCGGCGGAATGCTTGTGGAAGGATGATTCTCCGCATGGTAAGAACTCTGCTCATTCCCAGTGAACGGCCAGCTTCCATTTGTCCCTTGTCAATAGACTGGATTGTTCCCCTGAAAATTTCCGCGATATAGGCACCGTTATGGAATGCTAGTCCAAGGGCAACGGACCAGAAAGCGGAGATATTTAAATTGGTCATTCCAAAGTAGAAAATAAAGATCTGGACGATCAATGGGGTTCCTCTGACCAAATAGATATAGGCATTTGCGATCCATTCCAATACTTTAATGCCAGAGATTTTAAGAAAGGCAAAAAACAATCCTATGAAAATAGCAATTAAAATTGAAACTGCTGTAACTTGCAATGTGAGCAGCATGCCTTTGAGGAATATATCATACGTGTCAAAAAAGACTTCTATAACATGCGATAGACTTGGCAAAATTCATTCAACTCCCTGTGGGCTCTATTATCGTTCTTGGTAAACATCATTTTTAAGCAGAAACGAATGTGCAGTTATACCGCACATTCGCTCCAGATGACAACTTATTACTCCGGTTTAACTGTAATGTCTTCACCGAAATATTTTTCACTGATTTCTTTCAACGTTCCATTTTCTCTTAAAGTTTCCAATGCCTCGTTGACTTTCTCCAGTAATTCATCGTTGTCTTGGGCTATGGCAATTGCCTGCTCGCTTCGGCCAAGAAGCTCTTTGCCTTCAATTTCAAGACCAGCACCAATCGCTTCTTTCCCTGTAATAAAGTCCGTTATAACAGCGTCGTGTCTTCCATTGGCTAACGCTTCTAAAGCAGTTACGTCACTGTCATAAAGCACAATATTATCTGTCACTTCTTCAGCAGTCTTTGCATAGGTAGAACCTTTTGAAACGGCAATTTCCAGTCCCTCAAGGTCATTAAGTTTTTCAGCATCGCTATCTGGTCTGACGAAAATCTGAGGTCCAGAATAGTAGTATGGTGTGGAGAAATCCACGTGCTTCAAGCGATCTTCATTAATGGTATGGCTCGCAACAGCCGCATCGAAACGCCCTGACTTTACACCTTCAACAATACTGGCAAACTTGAACTTTTTCTGGTTTGGTTCCAAACCAATTTCCTTTGCCACTGCTTCGGCAACATCGATGTCAAAACCTGTCATCTGGCCCTCACCGTTCGTGACGCTGAATGGCTTGAATTCACCAGATGAAGCAAAAGTAAATTTGCCTTCCTCAGCCAATTTCATGCCGCCGTCGCCGGATGCTTTTTCATCACTGCCACATGCAGCCAGGAGACCTGCAATGGTCACCATCAAAATGAATAAAGTTAAAATTTTCTTCACTGTTTAAAACTCCCCCTCGTAATCTCTACTTCTTTAATATTTATTCTGTTAAACGGTCCTTATAACCTATGTATAAAAAAAACCGCAACATTCGCCCTAAAGCTTTTATACCCACTTCCCAAACATTTAAACTATTAATGTCGGAATTCATTCATATTTCCTATTCCTCTGAATATTGCCCTCGGATGTGAATATTTGTTTATGCAGATAATTGTAACAATATTGTAATATTCAATCAAAACGTAAATTATCTGATAATTCACGAAATACTCCTGTTTGCAAGGCTCTCGCCTACTCAGCTAAGCGAGCCTCCTTTTTCCCGGCATATCCTCTGGCATACTCCGTATTCTTGCTTGTCCGACACTATACGCGAAAAAAATACATTATACTAAGAAAAGCCAGGAACCGAATTACGGCCCCTGGCTTTTAGTCCTTTTGCTCTATAAAAAACTTAACGAAAATATATACATCAATATTCCACTAAAGGAGAATTTAATCAATAATTCTTTCGGGACAGGAATACACATTGAAGGATTTTCCACGGATAAATCCTACAGCGGTTATATTTAAATCCTTAGCCAGTTTGATCGCAAGGTCTGTTGGCGCTGATTTAGACAGGACGATTCCTACCCCGATCTTCGCAGCCTTCAATAGTACTTCTGAAGAAATCCTGCCACTGAATACAATGATTTTATTTCGTACTGGCACCCTATTTAAAATGCTATATCCATATAATTTATCCAATGCATTATGCCGCCCAATATCCGTGCGCACTGCAATCATTTCATCAGGTGAACAAAGAGCTGCATTATGCACTCCTCCAGTTTCCATAAAAACCTGTGAGCTGTTCTGCATCTGGTTCATCAGTGCAATGCTCTGAGTCGCTGATATGGTTGTTTTGGACATTGAAGTTTTTGCTGTCCGGGCATCATTGTGAAAATAAAATTGACGACTCTTCCCGCAGCAGGATCCAATAAAGCGTTTTGAATAATACTCCTGGTTTGTCGTCATATTCACTTTTAGCATAACATAGGCATACCCTCTGCTTTCATCGATGCTAAGTGAATGAATGTCATTGTAGGAACGGATAACCCCTTCAGATGCCAGAAAACCGACAACCATCTCCTCAAAATGTGTAGGAGTGCAAACCATGGTTGCAAACTCCATGTCATTAACATAAATGGTCAATGGGAATTCATTTACGATGCTATCTTCTACATCCAGAAATTGTCCATCCTGATATTTTGTTATGGTATATTTATCACTCATATTTTCTAACATAGCCGTCACCTGAATTTTAAGAATTTGAGAATACTTAAAATCTAAACACATTCTTTTCTTTTTCACAAGAAAAATTTACAACACAACAATAGTGTAAAATTGATTTAACAACCTAAAATATATTGCATCTGAAGTTCTAAGATGATAAAATTTTCCCGAAGTTCACTATTCTGTCACATTTTGATTCGAGATAGCGACCCTGTCATCGGTTAAGGTGTAACGGAAATGTAAGCGATTAACTGTTGGTCCGTAAGTAGCGATACCTGCTTAGTACTAACCGTCAATTTTTCTGTCAATGTCCGTTTTCTTTATGGCGGGCTTGGAAAGATTGACGGTTTTCTGTTTTCAAGGTGCTCGCTCTGCAAGAGAACGGCAATAGTATACATATCGAACTTGGAATCAAGAGCTTTGCAGTTTAAAAGATTCCAGCCACTTCATTGTTGCAGTTATTGGCCATATGCAAAAACAAACAAAGGAAAGGGGAAAAAGCATGAAAAAAACGAAGAATCGATGGCTTATTGCAGCCTCAGCAGTGGGAATCCATATTTCCATTGGGTCTGTTTATGCCTGGAGCAACTTTACGAACCCATTAATCGAGGAGTTCGGTTGGACTTCCAAGCAAGTACAATTTACATTCAGCCTTGCCATTTTATTTTTAGGTTTATCCGCAGCGTTCCTCGGGCATTTTGTTGAAAAACACGGTCCAAGAAAAGCTGGACTCCTGGCAGCAGCCTTTTTCGGAGCAGGTATTTTAGGCTCAGGCCTGGCGGTCAATCTCGGTTCATTGCCATTATTGTATATTACATATGGTGTTTTAGGCGGTATAGGCCTGGGAGTGGGTTATATAGCCCCGGTTTCCACTTTGGTAAAATGGTTCCCAGACAGACGTGGACTTGCCACAGGACTTGCCATCATGGGATTTGGTTTCGCAGCCGCGATCAGCAGCCCAATCATGGATTCTCTGATTAAATCCGTAGGTACTGCCAATACATTTTACATTCTCGGTGCGGCTTATTTTATTATCATGACACTGTCATCCCTGTACCTCGAAAGGCCGCCTGTTGATTGGGCTCCAAAAGGCTTTAGGGAAAAAGCTGAATCAGGAAAAGTGAAAGTCAAGAAAGATCTTTCCCAGCTTACAGCGAATGAAGCAATAAAGACTTCGCGTTTTTACTATCTATGGGTCATGCTCTTCATCAATGTTACTTGCGGCATCGCGATCCTGTCAGCTGCAAAACCTTTAGCTCAAGAGAGTATTGGCTTAACTACTGCAGAGGCAGCGGCACTGGTTGGAGTATTAGGTCTCTTCAACGGATTTGGACGAATCGCATGGGCTTCGATTTCTGACTATATCGGCCGCCCCAACACATACACAATTTTCTTTGCAACACAGATTGTCTTGTTCATGCTGCTGCCGCATACAAAGGAAGCATTCTTATTCCAGGTCATGCTTGCAGTAGTTTACACAATGTACGGCGGCGGTTTTGCAGCCATCCCAGCATTCATTGGTGACATATTTGGAACAAAACAGCTAGGCGCGATACACGGCTATATCCTGACTGCATGGGCGGCTGCAGGATTGGCTGGACCAATGTTCGCAGCATGGATGAAGGATACAACTGGAAGCTATGGAACAAGCCTGACTTTCTTTAGCGGACTGTTCGTTGTTGCACTGGCGGTGTCTATTTTAATCCGCCGCGACATCAATAAGCTTCGAAAACAAATTGAAGCAAATGAAAAACTTGCTGGTTAATACTTTTAATAGTATCTGAAGAATTATATATCACTTAAAGAATTGTCTAGCTCCAGCGCTTTTCTAATTGCCTCTCTATATGGTAAAATACCTATCGTCTTATAACCTGTATAGATGACAGGAGGATAATATGAATAAATACGAGGCAGAATTCAGCAATCTGGTCCGATCCTTTCGCAAAAAGCATATGGGCAAAGGGCCAAGCAAAATAACCACTACCTTCTGTAAGAAATGGGCAATCTGCGAAATGGAAGGAAACCTTTCACCCGTAGAAAAGTTCATTGCATCGGCCAATGAAGGAAAACAGGCACTTAGGGCCGCAAGAACAGAAATGGTTAAAGAAATGTACCGAAAGAATCCTCCAGTGGAAATGGAAGAGTTTCTCGGCTGCAAGTTGGTAGAACTTTTTGTAGATATAGATATCGATCGTGATTTTGGAATGTCCATCTTTGTTTTTGATGAGGACATTCAAGAAAAATTCAGTAACTTATAAGGTATGGCACTTGGCAGCGAACCTGCTAAAGACTAACCACCGTTTGAACCTGGAGCATCGGCTTCGGGTTTACGGTGGTTTTTTTTATAGACTTAAAGATTGTTATAAATGGGAGTGTTTCAAATTGGGTAAAACAAAACATCCAGGACCACAGAAAAAAGCGGCAATGCCTGCACCAAAGCACTGGGTAAGTCCGATTCCTTTCGGGCTTGGCAAGGTGAAGCCGAAACATATAAGAGATACCATGAAAACCCTTTGGGACAATCGGGATAACTTCGGCTACGCGACCAACATCCTGACCAAAGGAGTATGTGATGGTTGTGCACTAGGTGTATCAGGGTTGCAAGACCAGACTTTGACAGGCCCGCATATTTGTACGACAAGATTGAATGTCCTCAGGCTGAATACTGCCGGGGCAATAAAGCCGGAGATTCTTCATGCTGATATAGATGAACTAAGAAAATATGACAGCACCCAGCTGCGTAAGCTGGGACGTATCCCTTATCCAATGATCCGCAGGAAGGGTGAGCGGAAATTTTCCCGCATTGCCTGGGATGATGCAATGGATATGATTGCAGAGAAAGCGAAAAAGCTGGACCCAAAACAGTACGCTTTTTACCTGACAAGCCGAGGGATTACCAATGAATCTTACTATGTAGCCGGAAAAGTCTCCCGCTTTCTTGGTACGAATAATATTGACAATGCAAGCCGGATTTGCCATTCGCCTTCAAAAACAGCTTTAAAACGCTCGATTGGTGTTGGGGCTTCCACTTCAAATTACCAGGACTGGATTGGTACTGATGTCTTGTTGTTCTGGGGAAGTGTTGCATCGAACAGCTCTCCGGTTTCTTCTAAGTACATGCTGGAAGCAAAGAAAAAAGGAACAAAAATCATCGTCGTCAATCCGTATAAAGAACCGGCAATGGATGAGTACTGGATTCCTTCAAATCCAGAATCCGCTCTTTTTGGCACGAAAATTGCGGATGATTTTTACCAGGTCAATATCGGCGGGGACATTGCTTTCATGCATGGAATCATGAAGCACTGGTTTGATATGGAGGAAATCAGGCACGGTTCAGCCATTAATCATGAATTTGTTCAAGAGCATGTGAACGGTTTTGAGGAATTGAAAGCGAAGGTTCAGGAGCAAGAATGGGAAGATATTGTCACATCTTCTGGCATTTCTAAAGAACGCATTATCGAGTTGGCGGAACTGCTCGCTAACAGCAAGAATGCAGTTTATGCCTGGGCACTTGGTTTGACGATGCATTCTTTCGCAACAGACAATATTTCACAAGTGGCGAACCTTGCGCTGCTTCGGGGACACCTTGGCCGAAAGTTCGCAGGCCTGATGCCTTTCCGCGGACACTCTTCTGTTCAGGGCAGCGGCGAAATGGGTGCTGATCCTTTCGTTCTTCCAGGAGGAGATTTTTATGGTGAAAATATTAAGCGAATTGAGGACCTATGGGGATTCGAGCTTCCGATTTGGCAAGGCGATATCGTCGGGGTGACCCTCGAGAATATTTTGCTTCCTGAAGAGCATGAACGCAAAATCAAAATGTATTACTTATCTGGAGGTAATTTCCTCGAAACAATGCCAGACCCACACTTTGTGGAAAAAGCATTGTCTGAACTCGAGATTCGTGTCCATCAGGATATCATCCTGAATACTTCTACCCTTGTTGATGCAAAGGAAGCCGTCATTATCCTCCCTGCGAAGACTCGTTATGAACAGGAAGGCGGCGGAACATCCACTTCAACTGAGCGAATGGTATATTTCAGCCCGGAAATCGAAGGCAACAAGAATCAGGTTGAAGAAGCTCGCGCTGAGTGGAAAATTTACATTGATTTAGCTAAGCGGGTAAAGCCTGAAACTGCGCATTTGGTTGATTTTAAAGATGCACAGGAGATACGGAATGAAATCGCACTGGCGAATCCTAATTATGACGGCATACAACATCTTAAAAAAGCAGGAGATGTGTTCCAGTGGGGCGGAGCCTGGTTATGTGAGGATGGAATCTGCCCTACTTCTGACGGAAAAGGAAATCTGATTTCAGTTGATATCCCTGAACTAGGTAAAAAGGAAGGACAATTCATCGTTACCTCTCGCCGTGGAAAACAATTCAATTCCATGGTCTACAATGAAGTAGATCCGCTTAACGGCGCCGGACGCTATGATGTCCTGATGAATGCAGAAGACGGACAGGACCTTAGCATTGCCGAAGGTGAAGGAATTGTTCTATACAACGGCTTCGGCGTCTTCCAGGGCAGAGCTAAATTCGTAGACATTTCACGGGGTAACGTCCAGGTCCACTTCCCCGAAGGAAACTTCCTGCTGCCAAGAGGCCGCTATGAAAAATATGCCGGTATTCCGGACTACAACATAACAGTAACCTTGGAAAAAGCTGATCGCTTCAACGCCCGCAAAGACGTCGAACACCATGAAAAACGCGTTGAAGATGATGAACTTGACGCACCGGCGTAAGGATTAATTAAACAGCTTGCAGACAATAATGGTCTGCAAGCTGTTTTTATATAATAATGAAGTTTCTATTGTAGAAGTTTCTATTGTAGAAGTTTAGTATTGGATAGTTTAATCTATCGGACACTTTCTCAGCTTTCTGGCTTCGGTATGTCCGTTTACGACATTGTATCATTCTAAATGACATATTCTTAGTTCTAGTATTTGTATTTATGATTGCATCCTTCAGTTTGTCAGTTATAGATTAACCGGGTAAGCATTCCACCTGGTGATTCACCATTATTGGTTTTATGAAAAGGCTTCGTTCCATTAACCGGCCAAACACCTGGATTTGCTGATATAAATTCAATATCAAACCGTTTACCTGAAGGCAGATTGATTGTATCCATCATCCTTTTCTTTCTCTTGAACGCATCCTCTGCAACAATCGCAAAATCATGTCCGTGAATATGCATAGTATGGGACATGTTCGCATTATTAATGAACCTTAACCTTACCCGTTCTCCATACTTTGTTGTTAATGGAGATGTATCAGGAAAGGACTTTCCATTGATCGTAAAGAAATTTGGGTTCCTGTTAAAGTTTTTTGGCGTGAACAATCCGGGTTCTATCTTGCCAACTGGAGGCTGATCAATTTCCCACTGCTGGATCAGCAGCAGGTAGTCCCGGTGTGGAATTTCAACTTGGTTCTTCGGCAGTACAACAAATCCCCCAATCAACCCATTACTCTCCTGTAGCGGATTTGATGAATGATAAAAGAAACTTCCGCTTTGCCATGCGATAAATTCATACCTAAACGATTTTCCTGGCTCAATAAAAGGAGTAGGCTCTATTTCCGGCATACCATCCATAACATTCGGCTTCGATAAACCGTGAACATGAAGCGCTGTTTTTTCACTCAATCGATTTTCCACTTCGATAAAGACCTTATCCCCTTCATTCACTATAATTAAAGGTCCAGGTGAAGAATTATTATACCCAACGATATCTAGAGTAACTTCCTTTAAAATTTTCTGCTGCAGGGGGCTCACTGTCAATTTAAAATATCGGCCGCCCGGTACCAGCTTATATTTTGCCTTGTTCAGACCCGGTGCTTGGAGTATTTCCTCCCAGTGATTCATTGCATAACCTCCCTAATTGTGCCAATTACACTCCAATATAACTGTATGGTCATATTGGCAACTACATGCAATTTATTCATTAAGAACTGGGTGGGGTTCTATAGTGCTATTGAAAAAAGATATTCGTGGAGAAAGAAAAAAAAGCCTAACGGATCATTTGCCTAAATACCTCCATTTCAATAATCAGACCTGGAAGCAGATCCTGAAACATGGAGACGATTCCCAGTATTCCTGCAATATCCCTTGGATAATAGTATTGGGCAAGATCATTTGTACTAAAAGATATTGGAAACCTCATGGAGTTATGGACAGATTCAATCGATTTTGTTTTAATTCTTTCTTTTAATAATGTATATTCTTTTGAACCAATATAAGGCTTCAGTGCATTCCAGCCAATGGACAAGAACTGAGGGTAATTTGCTAAAGCGCGGTAATCACTGGCAGCATCGTAGGCATGATGCTGTTTAATAATATCAAGAAGCAAAGACTGGACTTGAGGAGCTGCTTTTTCAATCTTAACCATCCTTATTTTAGGGAGCCCAGGAATAATTCCTGGTTGTATAAATCCACTGCTCATCCCAACCCCTTCAATCGGTCTGCTGCCCAAGCTTTCTGACCAGGCACTCGCGATTAGCAGTAATTTAGGGTTTACATAATTGAACGTAAAAATAATCTTTCTGATTTTTTGGATAGTCTCATCATCATAGATTTTCCTCCAATCAACTGAAGGTAACTTCAAAGAAACATCAGGGTACCTGATTTCATGTGCAGCCTCTTCCATCTCAACGGTCAGCATATTAGGCCGAACCTGCTGCCAGGCGATACCAAGAAAGTCCTCATAAAATGCTAGTGTTCTAAAAATAAAATTAACCACTGGCACTTTCAGGACATGCTGAATATCCTGGTACACAGTCGCTAAATAACCCTGTGCTTCATGTTCAAATATCTCCGGCAGACCGAACTCATGTCCAGACAATATAGATTCCTCCTAATATTAGAATCTTTGATAATATATGCCCTTGCATTTGTTTGAATCCCAATGAATCACTATATCTCCTTTTGCTTGATCCTTGCCGAATACAGTCACCAAGTTAAGCTTGTTGATAACAAAAAATAGGGCACCACAAAGATCAATAGCGTCTAAAAAAAACAGGTACCTATATTCAGGGTTTATGTGACCCGTTTCCTCTTCTTGGACAGAGACTGGGCACATATTCAGGTTTTATGTGACCTGTTTCCTCCTCTGAATAGAATGGTGCACCAATAAGGCTCGTTACCCAAAACTGCTTGTCATTAGACTATCGTTTAAACAAAAAAACAGGAAAGGCCAATTTAAATAGCATTTCCTGCAATTATATAGAACATTGAATTTTTCAAGTCGCTCGTTTTTCTAAAGCCACCTTGGCCCTCTGTGTCCTTCATTTCTTCCCTCAACTGAACTGCTCTCATGCTCAATGTGTTTCTCTTCACCCAATTCACGACCATGCCTTCTTCTATGACCAAAGAAATCCAAGGGATGCCTTCTTCCCTCATGGTGTTCCCTTGACCTTTCCTGAATGATTTCAACCTCTTTGGCATGAATTGTAAGCTTATCTACATGGATAACCTTTCCTTTTTCACGTGACATATTTTCCCCTCCCGCCTTTATTTATTCTATATTATCCTATTCGGTCTTCCAGGAAGGGTATAGGCGCTTTTAATTTTATGTTTCAGTGCCCGAAGGAGCGGCATCCGAGCCTGAAAGGGAACGGAAAAAGCGTGTCAAGTGCCCGAAGGAGTAATTCCCCAGCCTGAAAGGGAACGGAAAAGGCGTGTCAGTGCCCGAAGGAGTGACTCCCCAACATGAAAGGGAACGGAAAGGCGTGTCAGTGCCCGAAGGAGCGGCACCCCAGCCTGAAAGGGAACGGAAAAGGCGTGTCAGTGCCCGAAGGAGCGGCATCCGAGCCTGAAAGGGAACGGAAAAGGCGTGTCAGTGCCCGAAGGAGTGACTCCCCAGCCTGAAAGGGAACGGAAAAGGCGTGTCAGTGCCCGAAGGAGTGACTCCCCAGCCTGA
Source organism: Bacillus sp. ISL-39 (assembly GCF_018613295.1). Taxonomy (NCBI): domain Bacteria; kingdom Bacillati; phylum Bacillota; class Bacilli; order Caryophanales; family Bacillaceae; genus Bacillus; species Bacillus sp. ISL-39. Next base: position 127,194 of record NZ_JAGGQM010000019.1, on the reverse strand, counting down.
AAGGGAACGGAAAAGGTGTTTCAGTGCCCGAAGGAGCGGCACCCCAGCATGAAAGGGAACGGAAAAGGCGTGTCAGTGCCCGAAGGAGCGGCATCCGAGCCTGAAAGGGAACGGAAAAGGTTCTTCTCCATTAACCAGAAAAAGCGCCATATAAAAATTGCACCTCCATTGTTTGTTTTGTTTCTAACAATGGAGGTTCAATTCTAAACGTTATTTTAGATTAATTACTTTGTGACAAATCTTCGACTAGAGTCAATGTTGCAGCTTCTTCATTTCCATCCCTGAAAAAAGTCACTGCAACTTCATCTCCAATCTCTTTCTCGGTATATAAGTATTTACGAAGTTCTCCTGCAGTATTTACTTCTGTATCATCCAGTTTTGTGATGACATCGTATTCCTTTAACCCAGCTCTTCCTGCTGGTGATGTCGGAACTACTTCCTTGACGACAATTCCATTTTCCACACCCTCTGGCAGGTTCAACGTCTCACTGTAATATTGTGATGGGATGTCGGCCAGGGAAATTGGGACAATTCCAATATAAGGCCTCAGCACTTCTCCGTGTTCTTCGAGATCTTTTAAAATTGGCAAAGCCACATCAACTGGTATTGCAAAACCGATTCCTTCAACAGCTTCCTGGGCAATTTTTGATGAATTGATGCCAATCAATTCGCCCTGGATATTAATCAATGCGCCGCCGCTGTTACCTGGATTAATTGACGCATCTGTTTGGACTACTTCTGACTGCCAATCAATACTTCCATCCTGATCTATATCGACCGGCATCACCCGATCGGGTGCGCTGATCACACCGGCTGTAATAGTACCGTGCAAAAAGCCCAAGGGATTTCCAATAGCAATTGCAGTTTCTCCTGGCTCCAGTTTTTCCGACTTGCCAAGTTCAATAACATCTTTAATCTCATCGCCATTTACCTCCAATACTGCAAGGTCAAGCAATGGGTCAGAGCCTAGGAGTTTTGCAGGCAGCTTCTTTTCGTTTCCAAGACTAATTTCAATCTGGCTTGCTCCAGAAACAACATGGTGATTGGTTACTACATATGCTTTGCTATCCTCTTTTTTGTAAATAACTCCTGAACCAGAACCAGCTTTTTGCGGCTCGGTTCCTTCCCACATACTTCCGCCTTCGTATTTCACTACGCTGACAACCGTATCCATACTTTTGTCTACTGCTTCCTTTATAGTGGGATTCTCTTCGCCCTCATCAGCACTGACTTTTGCAGTAAACTTTCCCTCTGAATCATTCTTGGCTGTAGACACTAAATCTTTTTCAGACGAAAACGGGCCAAGCAAGAATATAAGAATAGCTCCTACAACTAAACCAGCAATGCCAGTCAAAATCAATGATCTAAAATTACTTTTTTTACGGTTATCCATTTTTCACCTGTCCTTTCCAGCTTATAAGTTGGTTAAGTTGTCTATTTGTGTAAAAAGTTGAAAATAATAAGGAAATGTGTAATATTTTTCAACTTATATGTTCGTTTAGGTTACTTGGCCATGGGTAAAATCTGTACATTGATTATAAAAAACATTCTTAAGATAGGAGGTCTCTAATCATGTTCGGCTTTTCAGACTTCATTGGCTTTCTTCTGGCACTGTTATTTATTTATCCAGTAGTTTCACTAATTCATGAGTTAGGGCATTCCTTCTTCGCATGGATATTTGGAGGGAAATTCAGTTTCTCCCTAGGGCGCGGAAAAAGAATTTTCAAAAAAGGACCCTTCAGTTTAAACAGCATGTATTTTTTGGACGCTTTTAGTGAGTATGAGCACCTTAAATGGAATAATCGGTTAACTCATTTCCTTGTCCATGCAGGTGGAATCATTTTTAATCTTGGATCAGTTCTGGTGCTTAACATCCTCATCTCACAGGGCTTTTTAGAACCTCATACTATATTTGTCCGCTATTCCTATTTTTCTGTCTGGCTGGCAACCTTTTCATTGGTTCCAGTCGATTACGGAAATGGCAATTATAGTGACGGGCTGGCCATTTACCATGTCCTGCGTTATAAAAAGTGGCCAAAGCTTACCGGATGACTTCTCTTCATTAGCAGCACCTGTTCTACTGGAACAGGTGCTTTTTGTGACCTTCATGCAAAACCATTTATCACCCATAAAAAAGAGGCATTCCTATCCAAAGGAATGCCTCTTGCCCTCCAGCTTAGGAAGTCACATACATATCAGTGTTTAATGAATTAGAGTCTCTAAAAGTGGTATGGATTTCCTCTCTTCTTTCCTCCTCCACTTCGACTAACACCAGGATATTGCCTTCCTTCAAGTATCTCTCATATTCCTTGGCGTCATCTTCCGTTACTCCGGCGCCTGTCAATGCACCAACAATTCCGCCACCTGTAGCTCCAATGGCTGCACCACTCAAGGTGGTCGCTAGCGGACCAGCGGCAGCAAGGACACCAATCCCAGGAATTGAAAGCAAGCCAATTTCGGCAATCAGACCAGCGATACCTCCAAGTACTCCACCCGTTCCGGCTCCAATTCCTGCGCCTTTGCCAGCATTTTTGCCTCGACCAGAATCATTTTCAATAACATCGACATCCGTTTGATTTTCGATGTCGTCGAGTTTATCATCGTCCTTTGCCAAGATCGATAAGTCGTTCGTATCAAATCCCATTTCCTTAAGTCTTCTAATTGCACCAATTGCTTCGTCTGAATCCCTAAATACTCCACCTACGATTGTCTTTTCCATTGACTATTACCTCCATTCTAGTTTTTACACTCTTTTGAGCGTAATGGTTTCTGTTGCGGCATTCATAGTCTCATAGCTGAGATTCTCTAAACTAAGATATATATGCCAATACAACTATTTACCATTTAACATATTGTGTGATTTTGCCTACATAGAACTATTACCCGTCACATTTTTGCATAAACATAGAGTTCTTCACCAAAAAAATTCGAAAGAGAAAAGATGGCCTAAAAGCCATCTTTTTTCTTTCTATTTACCTTTGTTTCCGTTTTCTTCTCTGTACTTATTTTCAGCCTTTACTGCTCGAGAGAATTCCTTTGCGTAAAGCACTTCCTGAGTATCAGTCAAACCATTGTTCTGTTCCGTATTCAACCCTTTGTTGGGAGCATTTTTTTTATTCATTACTTATCCCTCCTGAGATCGAATTTAGATGTTATCCATCTACTATCTTTGTACCCTGTGAATGCAGCAGTAAACGAAACCGATAGAAATGGTAACATTTCCAAGGAGATATTCCTAATAACATAGTAATGGTTTGTCCTTGCCTTTCATATGATGGTGAAAAGGAGGCTTGCGATGATTATATTTAATGCTTATGTTCTTTTTAGCCTTACCGTTACACTCCTGATTTCCATTATGCTTGTCCTGCGAAACAGAGATCGATTGACAGGCATGAATGGGATGATTATTTCAATGTTTCTCGGCATGAATATAGGATTGACTAGTGGAGTTTTATTTGGAACTGTTTATCGCGGTGATTTATTTCTCTCTACCATTCTGTCAATGCTGATAGGGGCAGCGGCTGGCACGATAACAGGTGCTTTATTCAGTTCTGCTGCAGCAATCGAAGGTCTTATGTCCGGTATTATGGGCGGCATGATGGGGGCAATGCTTGGAGAAATGCTGGTGCCTGAAAAATCGCTGATCTTGATCAATATCTTCTTAACGATTTCAGCAGCTAGCTTATTCCTTTTTAAAATACTTCCAAAAACTGAGTCATCCATTAAATCAAAAAAATATATCGTAAAACCAGTCCTTATTTTTACATTGTTTATCATCTACCTATACTCAGGAAGTCTTCTTGGGGATGACTGGATAAATGACTTGCATTTAATCAAAGACCAAGAACAGCACCAGCATCATCCCTGATTCTGTTACCGGCACTTACAATGATATAAACGAAAGGATAGGCTGATCCCATCCTTTCTAAATTATATTTGATAGAAACTTTTCACCTGGTTGTACAAACTGTTGTAAACATCTTCAACCCTGACCTTCTTAATGGCCGCAATTTGCTCGACCACCTGGTGAACCAATGAAGGCTGAGTCAGCTTATCTTGAAAAATCCCTTCAAATGGCCAAGGTCCATCTGTTTCTGGCATGATCATATGTAATGGATAAAACTCTGCAACCTCTTTGGTTTCGATTTCGTATAGGATATCTGGAGTGAATGATAAAAAATACTCGTTCTCCACCATTCTCTCCATTGTTTTTTTATCCCCTTTAAACCAATGAAAATGAGCCTTCCTTACATTATGTTTTTCCAACAGGTCACATACTGCAGATGCATCATCATAAATTGCATGAAGGATGATCGGTTTATCCAGCTTCTTGGCCAAAACAATAAATTGCTCTAAAACTTCCACATAACCCTGATAAGGAAACCTGCCTTTTGCCTTCTTCCGCAGATAATAAGGCAGTCCAACTTCACCGACAGCGACCATTTTTTCTTGATTTGCTTCAATCCAATCCAACAGTTCTGCAACTTCACTATCGGCCGGCAGAGGCTGTTCGGGATGCCATCCAAAAGCGGGATAAATATTCGGATGTTGGTCAGCGAATTTTAGATTTTCTTTGCTGGATAAAAGGTTCATAGAGACTGTTATCATACCTTCTACCTTATTTTCTGCTAACGTTTTGATAATTTGATTTTGATCTCTTTCGGTATACTTATCAAAATGAATGTGAGCATCAAACACTTTCATGCAGCCCGCCTGCCTTTAAATCTCTGTATATTTCCCGCTTCAGCTCGAGAAACTCGGTTTCCATAAGCAATGTGTCTGTTCGCGGCCTATTAAAAGATACTTCAATCTCACGAATGATTTTAGCTGGCCTAGGGGATAAGAGATAGATCCGGTCAGATAAAAAAATTGCCTCTTCAATATTGTGGGTAATAAACAGAACTGATTTCCGTTTCGCTTCCCAAATCGATAACAACCACTTTTGCATATCAAAACGGGTGAACTCATCCAGTGCTGAAAATGGCTCATCAAGCAGCAAAACAGATTGTGGGCTTAGAAGCGCCCTTAAAAAAGCGACCCTTTGCTTCATCCCACCTGAAAGCTGGCGGGGATAAGCATCTTGATAGTCTGATAGGTTTATTTTCCTTAACCAATTTTGAGCCTCTTGTTTATCAGGCTTCTGAAACAGTTCCTGGCCTAGCAAAACGTTATCAGTTACCGTCCTCCAGGGCAAAAGCGAATTCTGCTGGGGCATATATGCTATATTCCCTGTTTCCCCATTAATTTTCCGGTCATCAAGAAACAATATGCCTTCCTCAGGTTCGATCAAGCCGCCAATACATTGAAAAATGGTGCTTTTACCACTGCCAGAAGGTCCAATAATGGAAACAAATTCTCCTTCTTTCACATAAAAAGACAGATCATCAAGCACTAACCCTGTGTCTTTGAAGGATTTACTGACGTTTTCAAGTCTGATTTTCACTTCCATCATTCCTCACTTTTGACATTCCATTTTATTACATTCTTTTCAATCATCACAATTACACTGTAGAGCAGCATGCTGAAAAAGATAATAATGAAAATGGCAATAAACACACGATCTGTCCTGAAGGCTGAGGAAGATAGTGTCATAAATACGCCAATTCCCTTCTCAGCTCCCAGCCATTCTGAAATAACCGCACCCATGACGCTGTAAGTCGCTGCTATTTTCAATCCAGAGAACAGAGGGGACAGTGCATTAGGGAGTTCAAGCTTCGAAAATGTCTGGAACCGTGTGGCGCCTGACATCCTCATGTAATGAAGAAGTTCTCCCGGAACATTGCTGAAACCATCCAATGAAGCAATAGTGACCGGGAAAAAACAAACTAGAATGATAATGAGCAACTTGGGCAAAAAGCCGAAACCAAACCAAATGACCAACAGAGGGGCTAAAACGATAATCGGTACATTTTGCGATAGAATCAACAATGGATAAAATGCATTTCTCATAGAAGGTATCAAGTGGAGTATCATGGCAATCAAAAATCCGATGGTTGATCCCAGCAAAAGCCCGGTAATCGCCAATGTCAGGGTTGCTCCTATATCCGGCAAAAATAAAGGATAACTCCCTGCCGCTTCCTTAAAGATGACAGAAGGAGCAGGCAGCAGCCATGCCGGTATCTCTTGTACAAGAGTAATCATTTCCCAAAACAAGAAGAAAAGGAGGAGGACCATAAATGGCCGCCATCCTCTATTCCATAATGTGTTCATTGCCGATATTTCTCCGTCAGCCTGCCCATCGTAATTCCCTCTGGCTGATATAAGACTTTCACCTGGGATATGACATTCGGAGCTCCAAGTTCAATCATCTTTTTGTTCATCTCAGCTATCACCGCTAACAGTTGCTCCAGTTCACCCTCCATTGTTGTTTCCAGCGGATGGACTTCATAATTTACACCAGACTTATCAATGATTTTGATTGCCTCATCCACCAATCCAATGACCTCCTCTGCAGAAGAAGCTTTAGGTATGATTTGTACACTCACTAACGCTGTTGCCATCATCAGTTCCCCCTTTCTGGTAAAAATTCATTGGTAAAGGCTTTTTCAGCTTCTAATTCCTTCTCCAAAAGGTCATTCTCAAACATCCAATCACTATAATTCTGCCAAACCTCCAGCTTTTGCTCACCCCAGCGCTCAGCGTCATCCTGGTATCTAGGGGATAGCCATTCTTGGCTTCTCTTCACCAGTTCTTCATCCAAATCAGGTACCGCCTTAATCAAAATATCTGCACTGTCAGCTGGATGCTCAATCGCAAATTCATAACCCTCTGTTAGTGCAGCCATAAATTCTTTGACTGTTTCCGGATCATCTTTGATCATTTTTTCATTCGTGGTGATGACGGGTGTATAGTAGTCCAGTTTCTTTGAGAAATCTGTTAGATAAACCATATTGATCGATTCATTACGAATTTCCGCCTCAACTCCTGTCCAACCATAATAAATCCAGGCAAAATCAATATCACGATTTACCGCTGTAAAAAAGTCAGAGTCTCCCATATTAACAATCTTCACTTTCTCGACATCGGCATTTTCTTGCTTCATCAATGAATTGATTACAGCTTTTTCAATTGGCGATCCCCAGCCGCCATATGTTTTGCCTTCAAAATCCTTTGGTGAAACTATATTTTTAGCCTTTGGAGAGGCAAATCCAGATGTATTATGCTGAATAACAGCCGCCAGTGAAACAAGCGGTATCCCCTGGATTCTAGCCTGCGTGATTCCTTCCTGGTAACTTACTCCGAATTCCGATTTTCCTGATGCGACAAGCTGGTCTGCTCCTGCTTCCCCCGGGAGGATTATATTTACGTCCAAACCGCGATTCTTGAAATAGCCTTTTTCTTTTGCGACATAGATTCCCGTATGGTTTGTGTTCGGCGTCCAATCAAGCACAATTGACACCTTCTTCAATTTGTCTTCCTTCTCCATTGATGACTGACTTGAAGAACAGGCAGCCAGACCCCAGACTAACAAAAATGCAGAAAACAAGATTAATAATTTCTTCATGTTTTTCCCCTCTTCTCTATTTGTTTGACAATGAAGGCGGAAAAGAAGGCTAAAGTAAAGTTAATAAAATAAAAAATGCGCTCAGGGAATCCCAAGCGCATGAATAAATCCATAATAAACGAAAAACGTCTATCAGAAGATGTTCCCTACGCTGGTACTAACCAGATCAGGTTAAAGGGTCAGCATCTATGGACACTTTCTCAGCCGGCACTTCCGGCTCCCCTACATTTCCTATTCTCCAATTGTCATCTCTACTATATAGAATGTTTTATGATTCGTCTAGAAAAATAAACCGTTTTCTTCTTCATATAGTTAAACATATCTTAATCAATGATAGAAATAATCTTCTTCGCAGAAGCGGCAAGTTCCAGCTTTTCAAGTGTCTGGCAGTAATCATATTCTATATTTCCAATAGAAGGTTCTTCTATCCCGGTAAGATAATTCAATACTTTATAATCACCGAACCATTCTCCAGCCTCTGCTTCAGGATGTGTAACGTTTTTCCAGGTGTTTTGAAGTTTTGGGCTGTAGATTCTTCTTGCCCCTGGTTTTAGCTTGCATGAACTCAATTTAATTTGATAGTTAAGTCCGGGAATTCCTTCATGCACATCGTTGAAGATATGAGGCCAGTAATTTTTTCTTGAACCTGTATGAGAATGTGCCGTGGCCCACTCTTCCACTTTTTTCAATACTTCTGTATCAAAAAGGATGGCATACAGTCTTTTTCCTAATTGGATTCGTTCATGCAATGATTGAAACTGATTCACTGTCTGCCCAGCAAGTTTAGTCACACCATAGTCATTGTAGGGGAAAAGAATTTGATTGAAGGACAAAAAATCCTGTATCTCAAACTCCAGGGTACTGAATACATCCTTGATATAGTTCTGGTTTTGGATGACTCTATTTTCAATATAGTTCTGTTCATTGATAATTAAACCAATTGTGAGCAGGGGTGAATTAGATGATACCCAATAATAATCCCATATCGTCTCAATAAAGACCGAAATATTAAAGTGGGGAAGCAGCCTGAATAACGGTTCTTTCCTTTTAAGACTTTCTTCATAAAGCAGCAGCTGTGGAAATGCATCCTGGAAGATAAGCCAATTCCCTCGTTCAAGGAATGAGAAAAACGAGCTTTTTTCTTTTTTGGGTAACAGCCTTGTTAATAGCTCTGCTTTTAAATCTGTCATGCTCCATCCGGCATTCCTTGAGACCATATGGGCCAGTAATGCCCAATTGATTTCCGGGTGCTTCTTATAAAAGTCCAGGTAGGCTTTCGTTCTAGTAATATTGTTTTTATTTAGTTCCTTGGTCTTCAACTTTATCTCTTGGATGATTTTTCTCTCTTCTTCTAAGGGGTTCTTAGTCAAGTTCATTTTTTGCCTTCTTTGTAATTTTTCATGAATCACTTCAATAGGCGACTTTACTTTTCTCTTAAAAAAGGATATTGTTCCTCCCCCCTCATTCTGGATTTCGATTAAACCATCACCACAAATAAGATCCTTTTCCATTCTATTTCTTTCTTATTAAATAAATGAGCTAAACACAAAAGAAATACAAACCTGGAATTCCCCTCAGTTTTGCAGGTCCAAGTTCCTTAAACTGAAATCGCCCATATCATAGCAGTGGAGTGTGAATTTCGTTTTGGGGAGGAATACGATGTTTTATCACGTTAAGGAATTACAGTATCAAGCGAAACCGGAAAGGCCAGACCCTGTCTACGCCAAAAAGCTGCAGGAAGTTATTGGCGGACAATTCGGGGAAATCTCTGTTGCAATGCAATATTTATTCCAGGGATGGAATACGCGCGGTGACGGAAAATATCGGGATCTCTTGATGGATACCGGTACAGAAGAGCTGGCCCATATTGAAATGCTTTCTACCATGGTCGCCAGGCTGTTAGATGGAGCTCCTGTTGGCGCACAAGAGGAAGCAGCAAAGGATCCGGTGATGAAAGCGATTTTAGGGGGCATGAATCCACAGCATATCATCGTATCAGGTTTGGGAGCAATGCCGGCTGACAGCGTTGGAAACCGTTGGACGGCAGATTACATCATCGCGAGCGGCAATCTTCTCGCAGACTTCAGGGCTAACCTGAATGCTGAGTCCCAGGGCAGGCTCCAGGTCGCCAGACTTTACTATGAAACGACAGACCGCGGCGTAAGGGATATGCTATCCTGGCTGCTGGCAAGAGACACAATGCACCAAAACCAGTGGATCGCTGCTATAAAGGAATTGGAAGCAAAGGAAAACGTAGTGGTGCCAAGCACCTTCCCGAAACACCTGGAAAAACAGGAAGTTTCCTACGTGCTGTTTAATCTTTCAGAGGGAGACGAAAGTGCGGCTGGCAGATGGGCAAGCGGAACCAGCATGGACGGCCTTGGCACATTCCAGTACGTCCAAAATCCTGCTCCATTTGGGCCAAAGCCAAAGCTCAAACCAGCACCTCCTTATATTTTTGATACACCACCAGCTGTGATGAGGAATGAGCAAATACCACCAAACTTGATGTGAGAGATGAAAGAACAAAAAAAGCTTCAATCCTTTAGAAAAGGATTGAAGCTTTTTAGTATGATTCCTACTGGGTTCGAACCAGCGACCTCTACCCTGTCAAGGTAGCGCTCTCCCAGCTGAGCTAAGGAATCTTATTAAGTTTGTCCTATTTAGTGAGGACATTTACTAATATATACTGGATTGATAGGATTGTCAATAATGTTTGCATAAAAATCATGATTTATAAATTCTTAATTGCCCTAAGTACACTTTCAATATATACATCCTCATGTGGAACAAAGTCGTGTTTCTTCACAAGCATGCTATGCGATTTCTTTTCATGATCCCCGCTCACCAGGAAACCTTCAACTTTTATTTCCTCAACCGTCCCAAACCATAAATTTTCAAATACAGTCAGGCTTGCCATCATGATGCCCGCAACTTCTTCTCTTTGCAGCCTGTATTGATCAAAAGACTTATGCTGGTCATACAAAAAAACATGGCATAATTCATTATCAATAAATCCTGGAATGTTCAATGAATCTTTGATTACCCCTAAAGAATGCAAATCCTCCAAGGCCAATTCAATCCCAAGTTCCTCTTTCACTTCTCTTAAGCCATCCAGAGGACTTTCATCAGCAAGTATGTGTCCTGCTGCAGTGATATCCAACAAATCAGGATAATCCTTTTTAGCCGAACTGCGGACTTGAAAGAAAAGAAAATCTTCATTGCCTATTCTCTCTGTTAACCAGCAATGAAAGGTTTCATGCCAATATCCTGCTTTATGTACTTCTGTTCTCGTACCCGTTCCCATCCAATTTCCCTGTTCATCAAACACCTTAAGCATTTCATTTTCCACTCATAACACCTCCCTCCTAAATCATACCATATATTCTCCGAAAAATATTACGAACAAGCGTTCTAAAAAAGATTGAATAAAGAACGAATGTTCGGGTATAATGTAATTAGAAATTATAAGGAGTGGAAAACGCATGAATGGCCTTCTTGAACAATCATTTAATGAAAACCTTCCTGTCGAGATGATCTATCTTGCAGCAAATAACCAGATTACCCAGCGGAGAGTTATTGTAAAAGAGTTGCACGATCGTTATTTTAAAGCATATTGTTTTCTCAGAAAGGCAGACCGCCTGTTCAAAAAGGAACACATACTTTCAGTTATGCCTGTAAGACGCAAGTTGCTTAAATCAAGCTAAAAAAAGAAGCCCTTCAGTAAGGACTCCTTTTATATTGATTAGTTTGCAGTCTTTGGTTTCACTGAGTCTTTATCCTTGATGATCACTTGGAGTGCAACAAGGAGAATGAATAGGCCAAGACCGATTATATCTGTCATACCTTCTGGGTAGATCAGCATAATACCTCCGACGATTCCCAGCACTCTTTCCCACCAGAATAATTTCCTCAGCCAGTATCCGATTATGCCAGCACCAATCGCCAGCATACCTGAAATGGCAGTGAATACCACCCAAATTAATTCTGTCCAGCTTGTGTCGATCATCAGGAGTTCAGGAGACAACACGAACATATAAGGGATGATAAAAGCGGCGATTGCCAGCTTGGCCGAATTCACACCGGTCCGCAGCGGTTCTCCGCCGGAAACACCTGCCGCCGCGAATGCTGCAAGCGCAACAGGAGGAGTGATATCGGCAATAATACCGAAATAGAAAACAAATAAGTGAGCAGACAAATCTGGTACACCCAACAGGATGATCGCAGGTGCTGCAATTGTTGATGTGATAACATAGTTAGCCGTGGTTGGCGAACCCATACCCAAGACGATTGCTGCAAGCATCGTCAACATCAAAGTTGGTATCAAATAACCGCCTGAAAGATCAAGCAAGCCATTTGCAAGCTTCAACCCTAGGCCGGTTTTCGTAACTACCCCAACAATGATACCAGCCGCTGCTGTAGCTGCCGCTACTCCCAGAGCTGTCCTCGCCCCATCGACAAGTGCATCGATCGCATCTCTAAATCCGATTCTCGTCTCTTTGCTAAAAGAACTTACGACAATCGTAGATAGGATCGACCACAAAGCAGCACGCATGATACTCATGCCGCTCACCATCAGGATAATAACAATCAGGATAGGCAAAAGCAGATAAATCTTTTTAAGAACTTCTTTTCTGTCGGGCATTTCTTCATCAGATAAACCGCGCAGCCCAATTCTCTTCGCTTCGAAGTGGGTCATGATCCAGATACCAGTAAAATATAATAACGCCGGGATCGTCGCAGCCTTGGCGATATCCCAATAGGTGATTCCGCCACCGATGAATTCAACCATCAGGAAGGCTGCTGCTCCCATGATTGGAGGCATCAGCTGACCCCCGGTTGATGCCGCTGCTTCAACAGCACCGGCAAATTCTTTACGGTAGCCGAGCTTTTTCATCATCGGAATCGTAAAAGAACCGGATGTAACAACATTAGCCACTGAGCTTCCGCTGATTGTTCCCTGCAGGGCGCTGGAGAAAATCGCAACCTTAGCTGGGCCTCCAGTACTCTTGCCCGCAACAGCAACAGCGAGATCATTGAAATATTGACCTACACCCGTTTTTACCAGGAATGCCCCGAACAATAGGAACAGGAAAATAAATGTTGATGAAACACCTAATGGAGTTCCTAAAATACCCTCGGTCGTAAAGAACATTGTCTGGACGAGAGATTCCAAATCAAGACCTCTGTGCGCCAAAAACCCTGGCATATAAGGTCCAAAAAGGGCATAAGCCATGAATAAGGCTGCAATAATCATGATCGGCAAGCCAACCGTCCTTCGTGTCGCTTCAAGGACCAGCAGGATAGCGGCAATACCAATGTAGAAATCTGTTGGTGTCAAACGGCCGACACGGTTTACGAGTTCCTCAATCATCACTGGCCAATAGGCTCCGACAGCAACAGCAATCACCGCCAATAGCAGATCATACCATGCCACCTTTTTCACCTTCAGATTCTTCTTCCTTGCCGGAAATAACAAGAAAATCAGTGCCAGAGCGAATCCCAGGTGGATCGAACGCTGCAGCTGGGCAGTCAGGACACCAAATATGGAGGTGTATAGCTGGAACACTGAGAAAGCCAGAAGCCCGAAGAAAACAACCCATCCCATCTTGCCTGCTAATTTTCTAGTTGCGGCTTCCGGATCATATTTCTCCAGAAGCTCTTGCTGTTTTTCTTGAGATACCATTTCTTCATTTGTCGTCAAGGATATTCACTCCTTCCAATTGCTTCAATAAACTAATTTTCTCAATCTTTATCCGTACCCTTGTTCCTGGTTCAATCGCCTTTGACAAGGGGTACGTTATGTCTTCATAAATCAGGGTGTGGTTAGCCCGGACCTGGCCCAGCCGCATATCAAAATGCGAAAATTCCCTGGTCATATTTGTAATATAGTACTTGCCATCCTTCATCTCAAAGTTCTCTCCATCCGCAACTTCAGATGGCATACCGATCGCAAAATCTTCGTACTCCAGTTCGAACTGTCTGATTCTTTGGCTTTCGGTAACGTTGTAGCTTTCAATCACATCTGACAGATGGATCGAGTGCTTATACTTTATTTTAAAGGCTTCCCCTGTATTTATCGGTACATAGCAGAGTATATCATTATTTTCAGGTGTAAGAAAAACCAGAGCTTGCTTGTAAGGGATATTGATTGAGATAATTGCTAAAAAAATGATGAGGGTTAACAGAACGAAGATTTTTGATTTAAACCAGTTTATTTTCATATCATTAGCCTCGCCTGTCCATTGTCTCCGATGGAGTGCTTTCTTCAATACAGTAAAAAATAGACCGTTTGGAAGTTCGGTCTATCCTGCCTTGGTTTTAATCCATATGGCCTTTCTTTGCGAAAAGCCTTCTTGTTAAGGTGAATTGACCGGATAATACCCTCTATGGGCACGATCCGGTCATGTTAAAACAATTACTCAGCGGCCTTGATACCTTCTTCATCATAGTACTTCTGTGCACCTGCATGGACTTCAATTCCCACACCGTTCAGTGCATTTTCCGGCTTGATTTGCTTAGCTTTTGCGTGTGTTACCTGGTCAAGATTTTCAAAGATTGACTTTGTAATGTCATAGACAAGGTCCTCTGACAGGTCTGCTTTTACAACAAGCATCGCAAGAACTGCCACTGTAGGCACTTCTGAATCCAGTTTGTATGTTCCAGAAGGGACTGCTTCTTTTGCATAGTACGGATACTTTTCAATCAGCTCATCAGCTTTGTCAGCTTCAATTGGTACAATCACAACATCTTCAGTTGCGGAAAGCTCTTCAACAGCCGCTGTAGGTGTTCCAGCTGTGACGAAAGCCGCATCAATATTGCCATCTTTAATACCATTAACTGATTCATCAAAGCTCAAGTCCTGCTTTTGGATATCATCCAGTGATAGACCGTGGACTTCCAGGATTTGTTCAGCATTCGCTGCAGTACCAGAACCTGGCGCACCGATTGAGACCTTTTTGCCTTTTAGATCTTCTACTGATTTGATTCCTGATTTTGCTGTAGTTACGATTTGAATTGTTTCAGGATACAATGTTCCGATTGCTTTAATATTGTCAATTTTGTTTCCATCAAACATCAGCTTTCCTTCTGTTGCGTAGGAAGCAATGTCAGTCTGCGTGAAGGCGATTTCACCTTTACCATCCTTAATGCTCTGCATGTTTTCTGCAGAAGCTCCTGTTGTTTCAGCATTTGTGCTAACCCCAGTTGCGTCAGAGACGATTTTGGCAAATGATCCGCCCAACGGGAAGTATGTACCACCCGTACCACCAGTAAGGATGCTCATGTATTTTGGTTTTTCTTCTGATTTACCTTCTCCGCTGCCCTCTTCTTCAGAGCCGCCGCCGCCACATGCAGCCAGTACCATTGAAAGAACCAGCATCAATGCAGTGAACAAAAGAAACTTTCTTTTTTTCATCAGAATTCCCCCTTATAGAAATAGAATTGTTCAACCTAATCTTAACATAAGACTTCACACAATTGTCAAACATGTTACTTACATACTATCTTTCTTATCCGATACAAATAGATTGCCATAAAAGATTTTTGAAAATACATATGCTAAAATCGTGTTGACGGTTAAAATATAATATTGCAATTGAAAGATTTGGAGGTAAATGAATGGACTTTCCAATGGGTAAAATAGAAGAAATCGTGCTTCAAAGCAAGGAACTTGGAGAAGAAGTGCCCATGCTGGTATACTTGCCTGCCAACTATTCTCCCTTATATAAATATTCATTATTGATCGCTCAGGATGGCCGGGATTATTTCCAGCTGGGCCGAATCGGCAGAATTGCAGACGAGCTCCTTGGCAAAAAGGAAATTGAAAACGTCATCATCGTGGGAATACCATATGAATCAGTCGAAGACAGAAGGCGCAAGTATCATCCAAAAGGTGAACAGCATCAAGCCTATATCCGTTTTCTGGCTCATGAGCTTGTACCATACCTCGATGAACAATACCCTACCTATCAAATGGGGATGGGCCGCGCACTGATTGGCGATTCACTCGCAGCCACAGTTTCACTGCTTGCAGCACTCCAGTATCCACACACATTTGGAAAGGTACTGCTGCAATCACCGTATGTAAATGAGGAAGTAGCTTCGGCTGTCAAGGGCTTTGACAAACCAGAATTGCTGCAGATTTACCATACTGTTGGTGACCAAGAAACAGAAGTAAAAACGAGCTCTTCCAAAAACAAAGACTTCCTGACACCGAACAGGGAGCTTTCAAAGAAATTCAAGGATAGAGGCTTTGGCTATTTCTACGATGAATTCAGCGGGGACCATACATGGACCCATTGGCAGCCTGACCTTAAGAGGGCAATCAGGCATATGTTTTCATAATATATGCTTCTTTATATTATATATTTTGAAAATTTGTTATAATGAATGGTAAATCATATTATATGTTTATCAGTTAATCGTTCTGCACTACACTTTATGAAACGGGGGTACCGGAGATGAAATTCGGAATTGTCATTTTTCCATCGAAGAAAATCCAGGATTATGCAAATTCAATGAGAAGGCGCTATGATCCTCACTATGCGTTAATCCCGCCTCATCTAACTTTAAAATCCTCCTTTGAAGCAACGGAGGAAGAGATCAAGGAAATTGCCAGTAAAATCTATACCATTGCCAGGAACTTCAATCCAGTCAACATCAAAATCTCTAAAATCAGTTCCTTTAAACCCGTAAATAACGTAATTTACTTGAAGGTTGAATCACCGGAAGAATTAGAAAAACTTCATATAGAACTTAAGTCTGCCTTTGACGGCGATCAGGAGTATAACTTTGTACCACATATCACCATCGGACAAAAAATGTCAGATGACGAACATTCTGATGTATATGGCTCATTAAAAATGACGGATGTAAGCTTTGAAGATACTGCAGACAGGATTCATTTGCTTTACCAGCTTGATAATGGCTCGTGGACAGTATATGAAACATTTCGTCTTGGAAAGGAATAAACAAACGTGGAAGTGAAAATTGTTAACAACGAACAAGAATTAGCAGACGCATTCGAGGTACGCAAGGCAGTCTTCATCCATGAGCAAAATGTTCCGGAAGAAGAAGAAATCGATCAATTCGAATCCGACTCTGTCCATTTTGTGTTATATGATGATAAAGGAAAAGCAGCTGGCGCAGGGAGATTCCGGGTATTGGACGGTATCGGCAAGGTCGAACGGATTTGCGTTTTAAAAGAGAATCGCAAAACCGGCGCTGGTGTCGCCGTCATGAATAAAATTGAGGAGTATGCCAAGTCACAGGGCATATCGACCTTGAAATTGAACGCACAGACACATGCTATCCCATTTTACTCCAGACTAGGATATGAAACGGTATCAGAAGAATTCATGGATGCCGGAATTCCGCACAAAACGATGAAGAAATCTATTTAAATTAAGTGAAACTCCATTCTAATATGAGTGGAGTTTTCGTTTTCCCTATTTCCAACTAAGAGCAAAAAGCCCATTGGCTGATTAAATTTAATTATCCACAACAAATTCATCTCCGTAACAACAAAAAAAGCACAACAGCTGAGTTTAAATCGACTCGCTGTAGTGCCTTCCTTTTCCCGTTAATTCAGCATATGCTTTGCTGACAACTAAGGGATTTACCTTTTTCTTATAAACACGATCCGTATTAGAGAAACTAGTATCCGAGGCCGCCAGCTGCATTCGTGCAACAGGCTGCTGGTCCTTCCGCTTTTGCATTGGCGCAATGGCTTGCTCTTGTTGTTCCTGACCCTTTTCCACAGGATCTTCTTTACGGACCCTGCTCACTTTTTGAATCATAAATGGATCATAATCAGTCCCTATTTCACGTTCGGCATATTGTATATATTGATAATTTGTCACTGGAAGAATGTATCCCATTTTGATATCCCCCAAGTTATATTATTTATATTCTCACTATATTCTTCTTTTCCTTTTACCTCTTTATGACCGTAATAAACCACTGATGAGAAAAATTTTCCTATCATCCGTCATGATAAAGAATTCCTAAAGTCATTTACCGAGCAGAAAACACCTTTTGTTAGAAATTATATTCTGCTATGATAAAGATTGTGCTATTTTTGGTCGGAGATGAGGGAAAACATGAAAACAGCCAAGTATAATCATCAGATAATAAGCCTTGATCAATATCACCGCGAGGACTATCAAAAGCTATATGATGATGGAAAAAAAGGAATGCTTACCTGTTCTGTATGCGGAGGACCTGTCCGTTTTTACCTCGGCATCAAGGACAAGCCACATTTCTACCATCATCTTTCCACAAAGGAAGATTGCAATAGACAAAGTGAATCCTCCCTTTCAGTCCAGCCGTCCGAGAAAGCAGAATATATCGAACGAAATGGCTTCCGTATCCCAAAGTCCCGTTCCATTACGGCTGAAGCAGAAATAGAGGAAAAGTTCGTTTCTTCTCGCGAAGTAAAGATTCCTTCACCATTTACTCCGCACCCACCGGCTAAGCCAGGGGTAAAGCTAAACTATTTAAAACAGCTTAGAGAAGCAGAAATCCATTTTGATGGCAACCAGGAAAAGGCTGTTGTTTCTACAGAGGGACCATTATTGATTTTGGCAGGTGCCGGGAGTGGCAAGACGAGAGTACTGACCGCGAGAACGGCCTTCATGATTGAAGAGAATAACATTGATCCAGGTTCTATCATGCTTGTTACCTTTACTGCGAAGGCTGCAGCTGAGATGAAGAAACGGATTGCCAATTACCCGGGAATGTCCCCTGCTAAGGTCAACCGGCTGATCGCTGGCACCTTCCATAGCATCTTTTACCGAATCCTTTGTTTTCACGACCGTGAAAATTGGTCATCTGACAAGCTGATGAAAAAAGAATGGCAGCGGGAACAAATATTAAAGGAAGCTGGCCGAAAGCTCCAGCTTGACGAGAAAGAGTTTGCTTATGACCTGGCTCTCCAGCAAATCGGTTTATGGAAAAATACGATGATCATGCCAAATGAAGTGAAGCCGGAATCTCCATGGGAAGAAAAGGTCGCTTTGCTGTATAAAGACTATGAAGCTGCTAAAGACAAGCAAAAATTATACGATTTTGATGACATGCTTCTCGGCTGTTATAAGCTTTTTAAGGAAAAGCCAGCAATCCTGGAGAACTATCAAAATCGTTTTCACTATTTTTTAATCGACGAGTTTCAGGATATCAATAAAGTTCAATATGAACTCATGAAAATGCTATCTGACAAGAATGGGAATGTATGCGCTGTTGGCGATGATGATCAGTCAATCTATTCATTCCGAGGCAGCGATCCTGCCTACCTGTCCAAGTTTAAGACAGACTTCAAACATACTAAACTAATCATATTAAACCAAAATTACCGCTCGCCGCATGAGATTGTAGAGACAGCCAACACTTTGATTTCCGCGAATCTCATACGTCACGAAAAAGAAATGCGGGCGCAATTTTCCGGTGAGTGCCCGCCGGTAATCTTCCACCCTTATGATGAAGAAGAAGAGGCAACGATGATACTGACGGATATAAAAGAGCGAATTGAACAGGGTGAACGCCCAGGTGATTTTGCCATCCTGTTCAGGACGAATGCAGCCAGCCGCGCAATCTTCGAGAGGCTCGCGAATTCCAGCCTGCCCTTCCGTCTTGATCAGGACATAGAATCCTTTTACGAGCGTTTCATGGTTAAAGGAATGCTGTCATTTTTGCGTCTAAGTATGAATCCTGACGATCCTGATTCAATCAAAAACATTTTGCCATCTCTCTTTTTAAAGCAGTCGATTTTCCGTGATTTACAGGCGAATAGTATCCTTAACGATTGTTCAATGCTTGAAGCACTTGCCTATGTAAAAACTGGCTTCGCTTTCCAGGAACAAAAGCTGAAGAGGCTCATTCCGATAGTACGCTCGCTGTCACCTCTATCACCAATTGCGGCAATCGATATAGTCGAGAAGGACCTTGGCTATCAGGACTTTATCAAAAAGCGCGGAAATGAAGGCAATCAGCTTGAAAAGGGCTCTGATGACATCCGGGATTTAAAAGTAGCTGCGCGCAATTTTAATACCGTCGGAGAATTCCTCGAGCATGCTGACCATATGACGGCCATGAACACAGAAATCAAGCGAAGCAGCAGGAATCACACTGATGCTATCACCCTCAGCACCATTCATCGCGCTAAGGGGCTTGAATACGGAAACGTCTATATTATCGGAACAGTAGACGGCAGCATTCCACATGATTATGCTTTGGATGCATATCGTAATGGGGACCAGCTCCCTCTGGAAGAAGAACGCCGGCTGCTCTATGTAGCAGTAACAAGAGCAGAGAAGAACTTGTTCATTTCCGTTCCACAAAAGAGACGCGGAAGAAAAGCTAACCCTTCCCGCTTTTTAGCGAATATTAAAAGAAAAATGCCAAATCAGGACCTGGGGATTTAAACTCAGGTCCTGATTTGACATTCAAGAATTACTTTTTATTGATCATTTTGGAGATCTGGCCAAAATCAAGCTGTTTTCCATCCTTGACAATGGATTCCACAATCTTGTCTTCCATTTCTTTACTTACTGGCTTGTTAGCCATTTTTGAAACACGGCGGATAACGCCTCTTACTGTTTGCTCATCTTTAAAATTCGCATTTTGTAATGAATTCGCTAACTCAAATACATCATTCATATTTACGCCAGTCTTTTTTTCTATATTCTTGAAGAAATTATTATCCATATAAAATCACGCCTCCTTCTTTAACTACTCTATAGTATGAAGGAAGCAAAAAAAGGTGAAAGTGAGCTGATAAAAATCAGCAATCCCCCCTAACAAGAAAAAGCTGTCCCGAATGGAACAGCTTTCCTACTTACATTTAGTTGTAGAAGCTTGCTCCTACAATAATCAACAAAATGAACAATACGACGATCAATACGAAAGTGGAGCCGTAATAGCCGCCACCGCCGTAGCCGTAGCCGCCGCCGCCGCAAAAGCCACCAAAACCGTAGCCCATTCTTCTTCACCTCACTTTTTATTACTCAATAGCAATATATGTAAGGCTTAACGAATACGTATGGGCGAGCCCCCACCCATTTAAAAATCGTGGGTTAAATATGATCAAAATCCGGGAAATGACCTGTTAAATATTCATCATATAGGTCAATTTTAAGGTTTCCATTAGAATCCACTTCAGCGTAAAAAACTTCCTGTGGCTTGTTCCCTTTTTCATGGATTTTTGCAATTAAAGCATTTCTATCCAGACCAACCCGCCTTAAATTTTCCTCGATAAAATTACCGTCCATCAAAACGGCAACCGAGGGAGTCTCTTCTTCCATTTGTATTTTGTAATCCTCATACTTTAAAGGCTGTTTGGCTTTCTTCAACAAAACACTCAATTCTCCATTCGAATCAAGCGAAGCAAACTCAACATCAGCCACTTTAAATACACTTTTCTTGCGGAGTTGTTCCAGGAGTTCATCTATACTGTATTTCTCTTTTCGCATATTCTTTTCGAGAATATTGCCCTTCTCAATGAAGGTTGTTGACTTCCCCTCAACTATTTTGCGGAATAGTCTGCTTCTTAAGGATATTGTTGAAATCGCCAAAGGGACGAACGACCAGACAACCAGGCTGGCAATTCCGTCCCTCAAGCTCAAATCAGGGTCCATCGCTAATGTGCCAGCAATATCTCCCACAGTGATACCAACGATATATTCAAAAAATGACAGACTCGACAATTGCTTTTTTCCAAGAAGCTTAGTGATGATAAATAAGCCTACAATCAGCAAGATGGACCTTATGATGGTTCTAAGAATATCCGGCATTAGATCATTCCTGTGACACAGAATCAGCCTTTTGGCTTAAAGATAAGGGCGCCGATAAAGCCAAAGATCACAGCAGCCGATATACCCGAACTCGTGATTTCGAACATCCCTGTCAGGACGCCGACCAAACCGTGCTGCTCTGCCTCCTGCAACGCTCCGTGCACAAGTGAATTTCCAAAGCTTGTAATTGGAATCGTAGCACCTGCTCCGGCAAAATCAATTAAAGGTTCATAAAGCCCAAAACCGTCAAGGACAGCCCCAATAACCACAAGCAGACTCATCGTGTGCCCTGGTGTCAATTTCACAATGTCAAACATCAATTGGCCAAATACACAGATCAAGCCTCCGATAACAAAAGCCCAGAAAAACATTGGCAGCAATTTGATTCCTCCTTTTTAATTCATTTCTATAGATACTGCGTGGGCTATACATGGAATGGTTTCATTTTGCTGGAAAGATAGCGGTGATAACAGAGCTCCTGTCGCAACAACAAGGATTCTCTTATAGACACCATTATTCATCTGGTTTAGTAAATGGCCATACAGGACGGAAGCCGAGCATCCTGCTCCGCTGCCTCCAGATTGGACCTGCTGGTCATCGTTATAAATCATCAAACCGCAATCCTTAAATTGTTCCTTGGTAATCTCTAGTCCAGACTGCTGCAAAAGCTCGTATGTAGTAGCCTGTCCAATCCTTCCAAGATCACCTGTGACAACCAAGTCATAATAGGAGGGTTCTCGATTAAAATCTTTAAAGTGGGCGATGATCGTATCAGCGGCTGCAGGAGCCATTGCCCCGCCCATGTTAAAGGGATCAGTAATCCCCATGTCCACTACTTTCCCAATAGTCGCAGAGGTGGTTACGATTTTCCCCTGCTTTTCCGGATTGTCCGTTAAAACAGCCGCTCCGGCTCCGGTAACAGTCCACTGTGCTGTCGGTGGCTTTTGTCCGCCATATTCTGTCGGGTAGCGGAATTGTTTTTCTGCCGCCGAATTGTGGCTTGATGCGCCGGTTACAGTCTTCTTTGCTCCCTGGTAGTTCACAATAAATGATGCTAGCGCAAGGCCCTCCATTGAGGTTGAGCAGGCACCGAAGAGGCCGAAATATGGAATTTCCATCGTCCTTGCCGCAAAACTGGTCGGTGTGATCTGGTTGATTAAATCCCCTGCAAGCATAAATTGCATATCCTCTTTGTTGAAATTCCCTTTCTGCAACGCAGACTTAATTGCCTCCTCCAGTAAAACTCTATGTGCTTTTTCGTATGAGTCTTCTCCCATCCACAAATCATCATGCAGGACATCAAAATCAGCTGCCAATTTTCCCTCAGCCTCGAAAGGACCGCCTGATGAGCCCCATGATTCAATGACAGGCATGTTAGCAAATTGCCATGATTGCTTTCCAATCAACATTTACAGCACCCCCATCATCGTCAACAAAGTTTTTACCAGAGCAACGACAAAAGCGGCAAAGACACCAAATAAAATGACTGACCCTGCCAGTTTGAACATGTTTCCGCCGACACCGAGGACAAAACCTTCAGTTCGGTGTTCTATCGCCGCTGAGATGACGGAATTCCCAAAGCCAGTAACCGGTACAGCACTGCCCGCTCCTGCAAATTGTCCGATATGGTCATATACACCAAACCCTGTCAACAGCATGGAAAGAAAAATCATCGTAGCAACAGTCGGATTACCAGCTGTTTGTTCTGTAAAATTAAAAAAGTAGATATAAAAATAGGTGATTACCTGACCTATTGTACAAATCAATCCGCCAACCAAAAATGCCTTGATACAATTTTTAACTACTGGGCGTTTTAGTTCATGCTTTTGTTCCAGCTCCTGATACTGCTGCTGCTCAGGTGTCATCTTTTGCTTTTTTTTATCCCCCATTTCACCCATCCTTTCTTATGTTAATTCCTTTTTCAGCGAAATAATCCGCTGCAATTGCTCTTCGGCTTTCTTATCCGGAAAGGACGGATCTTTCATTTTCTCCCGAAGCTCCACCGCTTCAATAAAAATCTTATAGTCACTGGAAACAATAAAATCTTCATCAGGATAATTCTTTTCCAGCTTCTTATTGATTTCTTTTTCGATCCGCTTCATGCCGAACCGCTTTAAATGCTTAACCTTGTATGCGACTAATATTTCTTTTTTTCCTGCAATTACGGCGACATCATAAATTTCATCAAGTGCAGCGATATCTTTCTTAACCTTCTTGGCAAGCTTGATATCCTTCTCATCCAGATCATTTGTCGCACCTGGATCAGGATTGACGGACTGAATCATGGATGCTCTGCTCTGTGGTGAAGTTTTCCCAAAAGAAGTACAGCCAGCAGTGCCAGCTCCAAGCATTATAACTATCGCCAAAAGATTTACAGCTTGTTTCATATTCATCATTAATCCCTTCCTATGGTTCATCTGATAAAATTATTTTCCACGTCTGAAACCCAATTTATGAATTTTTTAGTGTGGGTTTTATTTCCATGTAATTGTAAAAAAGTTATTCTGAGGAAAAACTGCATTAGATTAATCCACTGTCTGAAAAATGTACCAGTTAGTTTTTATAGTTCTCATTACAGCCGGCCATGACGAAACAATTGCACTTTGCAGCCTTTATAGCATGCCTTTTTAACGCTCAAACAACTCAAAAAAAAAACGCCTGCCAGAAAGTTTTGGCAGACGTTGCTTCTATACTCGCTTTTTCTTTTTACCGCAGCCACAGCCGCGTTTTTTACGCACTCGGCGGGTTGCTGCACTACTTTTAGATTCTGTTGAACCCTTGCTGCTATCCTTTTTTGGTTTTTCTTCCATGATTACAACCCCTTCATTAAAGAGTCCATATTATACTTTATGAACAAGTATCCAAAGGGGTTCTGGACGGACTCACTATATTTCAAGCATTAAGAGAACTTAAGGATCAGTCTTCTATGAAAATATGCTGTACCAACGAGGAAATTCCTGAAATCGCCAAAATTATTATGACCGGCATGGATAGCTGTGGTAACAATTCATAAGCAGCATATATGAAAACAGACGACCAGATTCCGGAACACCAGTGGCAGCTCAACAGCTCTCCGACCCAATATTTAAGTCCATCTCCTTTGATTTCTATATATGTTTCCGTGCTGCCATCTTCCAAAGTTTCAACTACCGTATCATGGAAAGGTGCACGCAGGAACTCAGTGATTTTATCGTAGACAATCAGCCTGGTCAATCGAAAGCTCGCAAAAACAAGCAGGCATAAGTCTAGCCAACTTCCCATTCTTTACACCACCTGTTTGATCAAATCAATTCAGCTTCTACATGGCAAATACCTATGAGCGGTCTTTAGCATGTCCGCTCCTGACCTTATTTTTTCAGGAAAGATGCTGAAAAATTAGACAAACACCCACACCATTAGGAGGGCGATTCATATTCTATTAAGGACAATAGGTCATATCAACTAAAAGGAGATGAATATTTTATGGGTTGCAAAGGTAAAAAGCATGATGGCGACAATTGCGTATGTGAAGTACTAAGAGCAATAGCGGACGCTCAGGATCAAGTAGATGTTGACGATGATTGCGATGTCAGTTGCGATAGATCTATAAGAGAATTGCTGGCTGGCGTGCAAACTCCGACCAACGGTTTAGATACAATTCCAATTATTTTATACTGCGGTGATTGTGTACCATTCGAAGGGTTTGGAGCTCGTGTCCGACCAAATGGCGGAGGTCCACAAAGATTGGATTGCTTTAGGTCATTCTTCTTCCGGGTAATTTCAGTAGACAACGACTGCTGCGCTAAAGTTGAATTACTGGTTACACGTGGCGATGAGGGCCAAGGCTTTGATGATCCTTGCCGCCAAATTCAAACTGGCGGTTCAAGAAATGAATTCTTCAGAACTGGTATCTGCATCACTGTCGACCTCGATTGCTTCTGTGCTGTCACTTGCTTAGACCCTGTAGAGGGTTTGCCGCTTTCAAGCCTTCCTGGCAGTGACTAACATGAAAGTGTGTAAGAACAGGCTTACCTTAAATTGGTAAGCCTATTTTTACAGTCCGATTCTTTTTATATCTACAATATCCTCCACTAGGAGATTAACGTTTTTCCTCCTTGGACTCACAGAATGGATGAGCAAAGTTCTTCCTTTCATCCCCGTAAAATATCCCTTATAGGATCTTTCAAGCGTAATAAACTCATATTTAACCTTCGCTACTGTAGCGGGGACGAGGTTTAAATGCTTAATCTTTTCTTCCAGAGTATACTCCTGGAATGTCTTTTTCTTTTTATCGCCCACCTGTTCACTTTCATTTGTTTCTTCTTCCACTTCTTCCTGTTCCACCATCTCGGCATCATCTTCGGTTTTGTTGTTATCAAGCAATTCCGGCTCCTTATCAGCCTCATTAGTTTTATAGATAAAATTCTTTTGCATATCGAGTTTCGGGAACTCTATGTTTGGTTGATTAATGTAAAACAAGGGCGTTTGCTTACGACTTCTTTTCCTTCCCATACAGCACCTCCGTTACTTCAGTCTTTTTATATTTATGCGTTTGCCTATAATAGGTGCCGAAATCGTTCCTGACAAAAACAAAAAAAGCCCGCTATTATGCGGGCTTTTCTCTTATAAAATATGAAATCCTGAATCAACATGAATATTTTCGCCAGTTATCCCGCGGGACATGTCACTGAACAGGAAAACGGCTGTGTCACCGACTTCTTCCGGAGTAGTATTGCGGCGTAGCGGAGCTCTCTCTTCAATATCCCTTAAAATAGAATTGAAATCACTTACGCCTTTAGCAGACAGTGTTCGGATTGGGCCGGCTGAAATGGAGTTTACACGGATATTGTGCTTTCCTAAGTCTGCAGCAAGGTAACGAACACTTGCATCCAGGGATGCCTTTGCCACACCCATGACATTGTAGTTCGGGATTGCACGTTCACCGCCGAGATACGTCAAAGTGACAATGCTCCCGCCTTCAGCCATCAGCTCTTTCGCTTCCTTGGCGACGGCAGTCAATGAGTATGCACTGATATTATGGGCCAGCAGGAATCCATCGCGTGATACATTCATATAGTCACCCTGCAGCTCTTCTTTGTTCGCGAATGCGATACAGTGAGCCACACCATAAATCGTGCCAGCCTCTTCCTTTATTTCTTTGAAGCATTTAGCAACATCTTCATCATTTGTAACATCGCAAGGCAAAACTAAATAGTTTTGATCAAGGGATGCGGCAAGTTCGCGTACACTTTTCTCAAGACGCTCTCCTGCATAAGTGAAAATTAAATTAGCCCCGGAATTGTGGAGAGATTGAGCAATACCCCAGGCAATGCTTCTTTTATTGGCTACACCCATTACTACATATGTTTTACCGTTCAATGAAAGAGTCATTTTGAAAATTATCCCCCTGTTAATACAAGTTATTAGTACCTAGTGCTAATTGTACACTAAATTTCTTCATTTGCAAAGAAAAACCCGCCGGGATGGCGGGTTTAGTTCAATTAGCACCAAAAACAGAATTCAAGTTCTCGTTTCAGTTCATCGACATATTCCTTGGAACCAGTAACGATCAGACGGTCATTCAGCCTCAGCTCGGTATCGCCGTGAGGCACGATTGATTCATTTTCACGCAAGATCCGGACAAATATGACATCTCCAGTGAACGGGAAGCGTCTTAGTGACATACCGTCAAAATGATCATTCAGCATCCTGATTTCATGCAGGGAATTTTCTTGATTGGTCAGGATTGTCATTACCCCTGGTGATTCAATCATTGCACGAAGCAGTGATTCTGTTGAACGGAGGACCGAGAATACCTCGATTCCCTCTTCCTGGGCTTTTTCTGCAAGGTCCGGACTTTCAATTCTCGCAATGACACGTTCAACACCATGCTCTTTTGCACTGACAGCAATCGTCGCGTTCAGATCAGGATCTCCGGTGGAGATGACAATGATATCCGCATCATACACCTCGTGTTTATCTAGTGTATCAATTTCATAATTCTCCATCTCGATGATTTCAAACACTGAATCAGCAATTCGGTTATCCGCTTTTTCCTGTTTCGTATGAAAAAGAACCGGTTCATACAATGAAGACTGAAGGGCCCGGGAAACAGGAAGTGTCATCTGGTTGGCGCCAATGAATGCCACTTTGACTTTTACTTCCTCTGTCTTTTCCTGCGGGAATAACTTTTTGAATAAGATTGGTGTCAGAACGCTGGAGATTACTGCAACAAGAATCAGTGTACCGCTCATCTCCGGCGTGATCATTTCCATTCTTTCCCCAATTGTTGCAGCCGCTATGACTAGTGACAAAGTGGATGTCAGCAGGAACCCGGCTGCAAGGACTGTTTTCGTGTCGTACCATTTTTTCAACAAATAGACTGGGATCAATTTTGACAAAAACAGCGCAAATAGCAATAACGGAATTAGTAATAATAGCTTTTTGTCACTGAACAAAGACCAGACGTCCAGGTCCACCCCAACCATTACGAAGAAGATAGGAATCAGGAAGCCATAGCCAAAGGAATCAAGCTTATGGACCATTTCCTGGTCCGGTGCCAGCAGGGAGACAAGCACACCTGCCAGGAACGCACCCAGGATATTTTCGGCCCCTACCGTTTCAGAGATTGCGACCAGCAAAATAATCAGGGCAAAAACAGCACGAGTGCCAATCTGTGTTGTTCCTGTCGAAAGTGCATTGATGAAAGTACGGTTCTTGAAAATTCTTCCGATAAAATACAGCCCAACTCCCGCCGCAAACAGGACGAGCAGCAGCCAGGTGTTTCCTTCCCCTCCATCATAAATAGAGACAAAGACAGCGAGCAGGATCATCGTTGCCAGATCAGCAATAACCGCCACCAACAAGATTGTCTGTCCGATATTTGTTTTCATCAGGTGTGCGTCCTTCAATGTAGGCACGACAACTCCTAGTGAAATCGTTGAAATGATCAATGTCATTAAAAATACATTTTCGATGAAGCCTGCAAGTACGAACAAATACGATAAGCCAAATGAGACGATGAAAATGCCAATGAAGATGATCGTGGCCACAATAAACGTATTCGGTTCTTTTTGCTCATTGCCCTTCCTGGTTTGATTTTTTTTGTTCCCTGAAAAGGCTGTAAAGTCAATCTCCAGCCCGCTCAAGAACATCAGGAACAAGAATCCCAGGGTTGAAAGGGTGCCAAGCCAGGCATCCTCATGGACGATGTTCAAGCCGCTTTTACCTATGATTAGGCCCATTATGATTTCTGCGACTACAACTGGTATGATGTTCAATTTTAAACGGTGCAATAAAATAGGTGTTAAAAATGCAACAATGATGACGATTACGAGTGAGGTAATCGAAGCATGATGTTCCATCCTCTTCCCTCCTTTGTTAAATAGGATTTGCGTTGTATCGATCTAAACGAACAGTTATCACCTGAACGTTGTATATTAAGTAAGGTAACTCATGAAAGCTGTTGCAATTCCAAAATATATCAGGATACTGATGATATCATTAATCGTCGTGATAAACGGACCTGATGCAACGGCAGGGTCGATCTTCAATCTGTGCATGAGCAGCGGAACCAGCGTTCCTGCCAGTGTCGAAATGATCAGCGTGATAAAGATAGAAATTCCTACCAACGCTCCAAGGAATAGTTCACCTTTCCAAAAATAGACGATGAATGTGACAAGGATGCCGCAAACTGCTCCTGTAATTAATCCAGTTCCCGCTTCCCTAAGGATAATGCTCCATTTGCTCTCTTTTTCAAGGTCCCCAGTCGCAATCCCCCTTACAGCTACAGCAAGTGCCTGGGTTCCTGTATTACCTGCCATACCGGCGATGAGAGGAATGAAAACGGCCAAAATAGCTACCTTATCCAATGTATCCTCGAACCTTCCTATCAGGCTAGCCGTAAACATGCCCAAAAAGAGCAAAATGATCAGCCAGGGCAAACGCTTCTTGGCAGCACTTAATGGATTTTGGTCTACAGTATCAAGGTCGGCTATACCTGCCAGCTTTGAATAGTCATCCGAAGCTTCTTCTTCCATGACGTCTATAATGTCATCGACCGTGATGATTCCGAGGAGATGGTTTTGGAAGTCGACTACAGGAAGGGCGAGGAAATTATAATCCCTCATCATCCTGGCTACTTCCTCCTGATCCTCGCCAACCGAAACAGAGACTACTCGATCATTCATAATCTCAACAATCATCGTTTCATCATCTGCAACAATCAGGTCTCTCAAAGATACAACACCAGCCAGCCTTTTTTCTTCATCAACGACAAAGATGTAATAAATCGTCTCGGCTTGCGGCGCTTCTTTTTTCAGGATATACATTGCCGATCTCACCGTCTGGTTGGCAGAGATCGCAATGAATTCTGTCGTCATGATGCTTCCGGCAGTATATTCTTCATAATGCAGCAAGTCCTTGATTTCCTGTGCTGCATCTTCGTCCATGATGGTCAAATAACTGGCAACCTGGTCTTTATCGAGTTCATTCAGGACATCGACCGCGTCATCCGCATACATATTAGACAGCATGTCAGCCGCATAATTAGGATTCATCTGGGCCAATACATCTTTAAAGTCCTCTTCATCCGCTTCCAGGTTTTCAAAAAGATCTGCCATCTCTTCTGGTGAAAGGAAGTTATAAACCTTCGCCCGATCCTCATCATCAAGCTCACTGAAAAATTCGGCCTGGTCATATGGATGCAAGTCTAGAAATTCTGAACGGAAATCATCAATTTTCTCAGAGTAAAGTGCTTCCATCAGCAGCTCAGAATTGATTTGCTGCCTGGATGCTGATTCTTGACGTTCTTCAGACATACACCTTACCCCCTTTCCTTTATGTACATTTCATTATACTAGCATTTATTAAATTCTTTGTCTTTTATCTACTCTTTTTCATTTAAAATTAATTGGGCAATATATGTTAGATACCAGATTATTGCTTTGTCTTAACATTCCCTTTTTTGATGTAAACTTGTCCTTTTTCAGACTGCGGGAAGAATATACAATTAAAGGAGGACATTCATAAATGAACCTAGATATTATCGGCGATATCCATGGCTGTTATCAGGAATTTGAAGAACTCACCAAAAAACTTGGTTACGACTGGAGCACCGGCCTTCCGGTTCATCCTGATAACCGGCATCTTGCTTTTGTCGGTGATCTGACTGACAGAGGACCAGAATCATTAAAAACAGCAACTCTGGTTTGGGAATTGGCAATGAATAAAAAAGCCGCTTTCTATGTTCCGGGGAACCATTGCAATAAACTGTACCGATATCTGTTAGGAAATAAAGTCCAGACAACACATGGACTTGAGACAACAGTTTCGGAAATTATGTCACTGAATTCAGAGCAAATAAATGAATTCCGCGGGAAATTCATTTCCTTATATGAATCTGCGCCTTTATACCACGTCCTCGATCAGGGCCGGCTTGTGATCGCCCATGCCGGAATCCGCGAAGATTACATAGGGAAACATAATTCAAAAGTAAAAACCTTTGTCCTATATGGCGATATCACTGGTAAAACCAATCCAGACGGAACTCCTGTACGCCGTGATTGGGCAAAGAATTACCAAGGAAAAGCAACCATTGTATATGGACATACACCGGTAAGAGAGCCAAGAGTCCTTAACAACACTTATAATATAGATACAGGAGCTGTTTTTGGCGGCAATTTGTCAGCATTGCGTTATCCAGAAATGGAACTTGTATCTGTTCCGTCCTCGAT
This sequence comes from Bacillus sp. ISL-39, assembly GCF_018613295.1. Classification (NCBI taxonomy): domain Bacteria; kingdom Bacillati; phylum Bacillota; class Bacilli; order Caryophanales; family Bacillaceae; genus Bacillus; species Bacillus sp. ISL-39. The sequence continues at coordinate 96,187 of NZ_JAGGQM010000019.1, read as the reverse complement.
GCCGTTTGTGCCCGAAAAATTCAGGGAGATAAAATAATACCCCTATTTAAAAAAGCTAACCATTGACCATCAATGGTTAGCTTTTTCTTATTATTTCCCAATAAACATTTGCGTCCAGTAGTTCCCCTGTGTTGTATGCCCAACACCAATATGCGTGTAGTTAGGACTTAAGATATTCTTCCTGTGTCCTTCGCTGTTCATCCATGCGTTCACGACTTCTTCAGCACTTCGCTGGCCCATCGCGATGTTCTCACCGGCTGTATTGTACGAAACACCAAAGTCCCTCATCATATCGAACGGAGAACCATAAGTTGGACTTGTATGTGAAAAATAATTCTTCGCCTGCATATCATTTGACTTTTCCTGAGCTACATTGCTTAATGCTGTGTCAGGCTGCAGGTTTGGCAAGCCGTTTTTCCTGCGCTGTTCGTTTGTCAGGTCAATGACTTTCGCTTCAAATGCACTGATCTCGGTACCAGAAGGAGTTGCTTTTTGCTCAGGAGCTGGTGCTGCTTCCTCCTGTGGAGCTGGTGCTGTTCTTTCCTGTGGTGCTGGTGCAGCTCCTTGTTCAGGAGCTGGTGTTGTTCTTTCCTGTGGTGTTGGAGCAGTTCCTTGCTCAGGAGCTGGAGCTGGCGTTGCCCTTTCCTGTGGCGGTGCGGCCCCTTGTTCAGGAGCTGGTGCTGTTCTTTCCTGCGGTGTTGGGGCAGTTCCTTGCTCAGGAGCTGGAGCTGGCGTTGCCCTTTCCTGCGGTGCTGGTGCAGCTCCTTGTTCAGGTGCAGCACCCTGTTCAGGTCCCTTGTTCAAATCCGGAAGTTCAACACCTGTACGACGCTGCAATTCAGCCAGCATATTATCGAGATCAGCTCGTTGTCCTTCTGTTAATGTTAGCCTGCCCTGCGTGTTCATTTCTGTATGAGGGTATTTAGAACTTGGAATTCCCGTACTGTAAGAGTTCGGGTCTACGGTGATGTACCCTTCAGGCATCTGCATAATTTCACTCGTCGCCTTATCGCCATTTTGATTTTGGTTTTGCTTATTAGTATTTCCTTTACCAGCATTGATTTCTGCTCTGCGTCTTTGCTGCTTGATTCTATTTGCATCATTATCCCAATAGCTTTCCTGGTTATTCCCCAGAGCAGTCATCCTGTTGTCACGCATATCCATCGCTTCATCATTATTGTTGCATGCTGTAAGCCCTAATAACATAACAGCAGATACTGCCAATATCTTTCCATGTTTATATATGTTCAAGTGATGCTTCCTCCTTCATATTGCATTCATTACTTCCTTATGATTTGATTTTTTTCCGGAAATATCTGATGAAATATTTGAGAGAAATGTAAAAAGGCAAATCGTTTTCAAAACGACTTGCCTTGATCAAGCACTTCTTGCATATCGATTGGCAAACTTGCAGTAAAATGCATTTGCTTATGTAAAAATGGATGGCTAAAGGTAAGTTCCCTGCAATGCAAGGCTTGCCTTGAAATCGAATACCGGCTGCCTCCATATAAAGTATCACCAAGAAGCGGATGGCCAAAGTAACTCATATGAACCCTAATTTGATGGGTCCTGCCTGTTTTTAGCCAGAGCTTCATATGAGTGAACCCCTCATATCGTTTTTTAACTTCAAATAAAGTGCAGGCATACTATCCATCAGGATGCACTTCTCGTTCTATAATGCTGTCTGGCTTCCTTGCAATCGGGGCATCGATCATTCCATCACCCTGTTCGACAAAACCTTCAGCAAAAGCTTCATAGCTCCGCTTTACACCGCCCGAACGCTGCTGCTTACTGAATAAGTGATGGACATGGCTATGTTTGGCAATCAGGACCAGTCCGGAAGTATCTCTGTCCAGCCTGGTAACAATATGCGTGGTAGCTGGTATTCCGTGACTTTCATAATATCCGATAAGTCCGCTCGCCAGACTTCCGTATGGATGCTCCCTGGAAGGAATCGTATTCATTTCTGGAGGTTTATTGACCACCAGCAAATATTCATCCTCATATATAATCGAAAGCGGGATTTCCTCCCCCTTCATTCCCTCAGACGGAACTTCAGGAGGAAACTCGATTCTGACTCGATCAGCTGTTTTTAATGCGTACCTGACATTTACTTCCTGATCATTCACCGAAATAAAACCGCCCTTGAACTTAATATCTGTCAGTGCTGATTTAGAGATTTCTTTCTCTTTGAGGAATTCCCTTAGCAGCTTCCCTTGATCAGCTTCCTCAGCAGTAAAATCCAATGTGAAGTTTGTTGCCATATCAGCGGCTCCTGTCGTTCTTCTTTTCGTTTATCAAGACTTTGTATTTACATCATCATCTTAGACATTTCGTGCTCATTCTGGCCTCAAAATGTCTATTAAATGCGGGTTCTTAGACATTTTGTGCTTGTTCCGGCATCGAAATGTCCATTAAACGCTGGTTCTTAGACATTTTGTGCTTGTTCCGGCATCGAAATGTCCATTAAACGCTGGTTCTTAGACATTTCGTGCTCATTCTGGCCTCAGAATGTCCATTAAACGCGGGTTCTTAGACATTTTGTGCTTGTTCCGGCATCGAAATGTCCATTAAACGCGGGTTCTTAGACATTTCGTGCTCATTCTGGCCTCAAAATGTCCATTATACGCGGGTTCTTAGACATTTTGTGCTTGTTCCGCCTTCGAAATGTCCATTAAACGCTGGTTCTTAAAATTCCCCTTCAACATTTGCTCTTTAATCACTATCTGAGATAAAGGAATCATGCACCCTTTTCCAGAATGGGAAGGGGCGGAATCGGGCGAAACGGATTTTTTCGTCTGCTACGCGGAATTGGATTGATTTCACGTCTTTATGCAGTAGGGTCAAATGGTCAACCGTTACCTGGAAGTCGGGTCTATTGACAGGCTTTAGTGTACAGGTATGATGGTCAGGAAGGATTAACGGTGATCCCACTGTCCGAAAGACACGGTTGTTGATGGATGCCATCTCCGCAACCTGGATTGCTCTCAGTGACGGATGCAGAATGGCACCGCCCAATGCTTTATTGTAGGCAGTGCTTCCTGATGGCGTGGATACGCATAGACCGTCTCCACGGAAGCGTTCAAAATGCTGGCCTCTGATTTCAACATCCATGACCAGGGTGCCTTCAACAGATTTGACGGTCGATTCATTCAGGGCTAGATATCTAGTTTCTCTGCCGCCGTGCTGGTACCTGATAATGACCTCGAGCAATGGATACTCAATCACCTGGTATGGCGTTTTGGCCACGGCGATAACAAGCTTTTCGATTTCTTCAGGGACCCAGTCGGCATAAAAGCCCAGGTGTCCGGTATGTACTCCAATGAATGCTGTTTTATCCAGCCGGCTGCTGTATCGATGGAAGGCATACAAAAGAGTGCCGTCGCCTCCTACTGAAATACAAATATCCGGCTGGTCTTCATCATATTGTAGATCAAAGTCCAAAAGATACGTTTTCATCTTGTGCATCAACGTATTGGACCGGGAATCTCCTTTTGAAGTGATCGCAAATTTCATGTATCAAAACACCCCTGCATTTCGGATTTACTATTTCTTCCCACCCTGCTGCATTTCTTTCTTCCGTGTGAAAAATGCCTGTGCATCCTGAATTTCTCCTCTGATGGTCGACATCTCTTCATCGAGACGGAATGCTGCCTCTGCCGCGCGCTGCAGCCTGATTTTTATATCCTCCGGAAAAAGCCCTTTGTATTTATAATTAAGCGAATGCTCGACTGTCGCCCAGAAATTCATCGCCAATGTCCTTATTTGAATTTCGGCCAGGATCTTTCTTTCGCCACGGATCGTTTGGACAGGATAGCTGATCACGACATGATAAGATCGGTAGCCGCTCGCTTTTTTATGCGAGATATAATCCCTCTCCTCGACAATCTCCAAATCATTCCGGCTTCTTAATAGTTCGACAACTGTCTTGATGTCATCTACGAACTGGCACATGATCCTCAAGCCGGCAATATCCTGCATTTCCGATTCAAGTTTATCAAGTGAAATTCCTTTTTGATGGGCTTTATCAAGGATGCTCGCAATAGGCTTTACCCTTCCCGTGACGAATTCAATCGGGGAATGGTCAGAATGGAGCTCATATTGGCTCCTGATTCCCTTAAGCTTTACCTTCAATTCTTCAACAGCGTGCTTATAGGGTTCTAAAAATTGATCCCAGTGTTTCACATCAGTCACCTCATCCGGTTCTATTCACGAAAGCCTAAGCGGAGGGTGCGGCAAAAACCTGTTCCACTTTCGCGACCATTTCCTCTCCATAATTGCTGTTGCCGGTGATATTCTCAATCAAATATTCCATTTCACTTTGGAAGCTATCCAATTTAAGTTTCCCGTTTTTATTCGTTAAAAACGTTTCAAGCCCAGCTTGGAGACCATCCTGAATAACACTCCAAGTCTCTTCTGGAATGGTGACGTATCGATATCCATCCTCTTGATCAACAATATAAACAAATGATAATTGATCGGAATCAACCAGCATTTGCCCTGTTGGAGAAAAATCCCCAATGTCAGTCTCTGTGTTTGTGGAGAGACGCAGCTCATTATTTTCAATTTTCGCTTCTGTAATTAAAATTTTTTGACTCATATCTTCAACCTCCATAATCTTTTTTATTTTATCATATCGAACCATTTTCTACTAAGCATTGAAGCCAAACTGATTTAAAGAGATAATAAGGACAACTTACTGGAAAGGGCGGAAATATGTGAGCCAGAATATCGAAATAGAATTCAAGAACATGCTGACTCAGGAAGAATTCCAATTACTTACGATACATTTTAAAATAGGACCAAATCAATTCAAAAAACAAATTAATCATTATTTCGATACGAACTCATTCACCTTAAAGGAAAAAGGTTCTGCCTTGAGAATCAGGGAAAAAGAATCCTGGTTTGAATTGACATTAAAGCAGCCTGCACAACAGGGATTGCTTGAAACGAACCAGACGCTGACGCCCAGCCAGGCGGAGGATGCTTTGTCAACGGGGAAACTGCCAAATGGTATGGTTAAAGACGCTGTTTCGGGATTAATCAAAGATCCAGAGTCATTGCTATATTTCGGGTCTCTTACCACCGTCCGTGCTGAGCTTGAGTACAAAGAAGGATTGCTTGTTCTGGACCATAGTTACTATTTAAATACAGAAGATTATGAGCTAGAATATGAAGTGACGAATGAGACTGCAGGATATAAGGAATTCTTGAAATTACTGGAAGAACTAAAAATCCCTCTCAGATCGACCGATAATAAAATTAAAAGATTTTACGCAAAAAAATATAATCTTTTACAATAATAGATCAGGCAGGAGAATCACAATGAATGTCGACCAGTTAAAAGTCATACTTGAATTACAGGCACTCCAAAACTTTAACAAGCCCACGAGCCAATCTGGAAATGGCCTTTTTCAGGAAATGCTCTCCGGCATCCTGAGTGAGGAAAGCAATGCTCTAGGTGCCACTGCAACAAGGCTTGAGGAGTTATTTAACAGCGCGCAAACTGCCGTTAACAATTTAGATTTAGCAAAACAGAGCGTTAGCCATATGCTGCCTCCTGTTCAACTGACGAAAGTAGCTGCCAAAAGTAATGCTAATTTTGATGGAATCATTGATAAGGCTGCTTCCATGTTCAATATTCCAGCCAAACTTATTAAATCTGTTATTCAAAAGGAATCAAATTTCAATCCAAATGCAGTCAGCCATGCAGGTGCGTCAGGACTGATGCAGCTTATGCCTGCAACAGCCAGTGGACTCGGTGTCAAAAATGTTTTTGATCCAGCGGAGAATATCATTGCCGGAAGTAAATACCTTCGCCAAATGCTGGACAGGTATGACAATAATCTTGAGCTTGCTCTTGCAGCCTATAATGCAGGACCGGGAAATGTAGATAAATATGGTGGAATTCCTCCGTTTAAAGAAACGCAAAACTATGTACGTAAAGTCACAGATGTCTTTTACACATAAAAGGCTGCTTTAAAAGGATAAAATTCCCATTGGTTTAGACCGCCTGTCAGTGGTAACAGGCGGCCTTTTTGTGTACATTAGTAGAAAAGCGCAAGCGCCTTGGTCAGCCAGACAAAAGCTTCCAGACTTGAACAGCAAATCCTTTCCATTTTTCACAGAACCCAAGACGATTTGTTTGAGATATAAATTTAGCATTGCTACAATAAATAGCATAACTATCAAAGCAGAAAGAAATTTCAAAATCTATTTTAAAGGAGTTATCAATATGGTTGAGAATAAGACCTTACCATTCGAAGCCATTGGCGAAGGGACACTTCACCGGCTGGTCGATGCTTTTTACCACCGTGTTGGAATGCATCCTGATCTTGCTCCTATATTCCCGGATGATTTAACCGAAACTGCTCGAAAGCAAAAGCAGTTCTTAACTCAATATTTAGGAGGACCACCCTTATATACCAATGAACATGGCCATCCAATGCTCCGCGCAAGGCATTTGCCGTTCGAAATCACTCCGGCCAGAGCGACAGCCTGGCTCGCCTGCATGACTGAAGCCATGGATGAAGTTGGACTAAAAGGATCTGTAAGGGAGGATTTTTACGCAAGACTTTACCTGACCGCCCAGCATATGATTAATACTCCTGATGATGAAACTGGTGATAACACATGAAACTGAGTCGGGAAAACCTTCTAAGCTATGACCCATCTGAGTTTTGTCATAGCCTGGATAAAAAGCCCATCGAAATTTACATGTTTGTCGACCCGCTCTGTCCGGAATGCTGGGCACTAGAACCAATCATCAAGAAGCTCCAAATCGAATATGGCAGATATTTTTCAATTCGCCATGTATTAAGCGGCAAACTGGCCACACTGAACATGAGCAGAAAAAAACGTTATGAAACGATTGCTGAGCTTTGGGAAAAAACAGCAAGCAGAACAGGAATGTCCTGTGACGGGTCTCTGTGGTTTGAAAACCCTGTGTCATCCCCTTATTTAGCATCCATTGCGATAAAATCAGCTGAGCTTCAGGGGAGAAAGAAAGGCATCAGATTCCTGCGCCAGCTTCAGGAAGTCCTTTTCCTTGAAAAACAGAATGTCTCTAACTTCGAGGTGTTGAAAAACTGCGCAAGGAGCGTCGGATTGGACGTAGAGGAATTTGTAACCGATATCCATTCTGAAACTGCTGCAAAAGCGTTTCAATGCGACTTGAAAATAACGAATGAAATGGATGTCCAGGAAATTCCGACTTTCGTCTTCTTTAACGCTAACGTCGAGGAGGAGGGCATCAAGGTTACGGGGCTTTACCCATATGAGGTATATGTCCAGATTCTAGAAGAAATGCTGCAGGAAAAACCAGAACCTGCACAGCCGCCAATGCTTGAGCAATTCATGAAGCAATACAAGATGGTTGCTTCCAAGGAAGTAGCTGTTGTATATAACATGACTGTCCAACAGGCCGAGAAGGAATTAAAGAAATTAATGCTAAAACAACAAGTCGAACAAATCCCTGCAAAATATGGGGTGTTCTGGCGATATCACGAAGGCTGACCGTGCATTTGCACGGTTTTTTATATGCAAAGAATTTTTGTGCTGTCGATAAACAGAAAAAAGCCTTGCAGCTCTCCAACTGCAAGGCCTTTTCTCTATTTTATACGAACAAAGGGGATGGGAGAAATTTTTCACGGTCAAACAAAGGGGTAAATGTTTGCTTGTGATCAACTTCACGCCATAAATATATCATATCCTGGCTCCCTATCACAATATCCTTGTGTGTTATTTCACAATATTGTCAAATCCGATTCATGAATGCCTGGGCACAAGCATATAAATGAGATATAAAGCGATTCGGAGTGATTAAATTGGATAAAATAGGTCTTTCCCTTATGGCTCTATTCATACTTTTTTCTTTTATCCTTCATATTTTGGGGTTAATGCATCTTCTGCCCTTATATCTTACCTCCCCTATCCTGTTTCTAGCATTATTTATTTTACTGATATATTTAAATAACCGTAAAAAGTTTAAAGGTTTTTAAACTATGCACAACTACCGCGCTAAACTCCAAGACCATTTTTGCCAGCTGCAAGTTTGTGACAAGATTTTAATAACATATAAAAAACCGGCCGCATTCTCTGCGGCCGTTTTCGTTTGGGATATTAGAAAGTATATATACACTTTGAGAATCGTCTAGCTGCAGCGCTTGTGCTTTTCTATTATGAAAGCAGCGCTTCCATTTCATTAAGCTTTTCTTCAAAGACTTTCAATGCTTCCTCGATTGGTTTCGAACTTGTCATATCGACGCCTGCTTTTTTCAGTACCTCGATTGGATAATCCGAGCTGCCTGATTTCAGGAATTCAATGTAGCGCTCGACTGCCGGCTGTCCTTCTTCAAGGATCTGTTTGCTCAGTGCTGTTGCTGCACTGAACCCAGTGGCATACTGGTAAACATAGTAATTATAATAGAAATGAGGAATTCTTGACCATTCAAGACCGATTTCTTCATCGATCATGATGTCCTCTTCACCGAAATACTTTTTGTTTAGCTCGTAGTAGTCCTTTGTCAGTGCATCAGCTGTCAATGCCTCGTTATTCTGTGCTTTCTGGTGGATCAAATGTTCAAATTCGGCAAACATCGTCTGCCTGAATACTGTTCCACGGAAGCCCTCAAGGTAATGATTCAAAAGATACAGTCGCTTCTGCTCATCATCGATTGTCTTGAGCATATAGTCATTCAATAATGCTTCATTGCAAGTGGATGCCACTTCAGCAACGAAAATTGAATAGTTGCCGTACGGATATGGCTGTGTCTTCCTTGTATAGTAGCTGTGTACGGAATGTCCGAATTCGTGAGCCAGCGTAAACAGATTATTGACATTATCCTGCCAGTTCATCAGGATATATGGATTAGTGCCATACGCGCCTGATGAATAGGCACCGCTGCGCTTACCCTTATTCTCATACACATCCACCCAGCGATTTTCGAATCCTTCTTTAAGGATAGTATTATATTCATCCCCAAGAGGCGCTAATCCTTTTAGGACATATTCCTTTGCTTCTGAATAAGGAATCTCCATTTTCACATCCTTAACAAGCGGTGTGTAAAGGTCATACATATGAAGCTTATCCAGGCCAAGTACCTTCCTGCGGAGCTTAACATATCTGTGAAGAAGGTGCAGATTGTCATTCACCGTATTAACAAGATTTTCATAGACACTTTCAGGAATATTATTCGCAGCAAGCGCAGCATGCCTCGCAGAGTCATATTTACGAATCCTTGCATTAAAATTATCCTTTTTGATATTGCCGCTTAATGTGCTGGAAAAAGTATTCTTGAAGCTGCCATATGTTTTATAAACAGCTTTGAAAGCATCTTCACGAACTCTGCGGTCCTCGCTTTCCAGGAATCGGATGTAGCGGCCATGTGTGATTTCCACATCCTCTCCGTTCTCATCCTTGATTGAAGGGAATTCGAGATCCGCATTGTTCAGCATTCCGAAGGTATTTGAAGGTGAGCTCATAACCTCCGAAGCCTGAGCCAGAAGCGCTTCCTCTTCAGCAGATAGGACATGCGGACGCTGCAGGTTGATTTCCTCCAATGCATGCTCATAAAGCTTCAGCTCTTCTCTTTCATTCAAAAAGCTTTTTATTTTCTCTTCATCAACAGCCAGGATTTCTGGTACGATGAACGCAAGCGCGCTTGCCGCTTGTGAATATAGATTCTTGATACGGTCATCCAGTCCCTGATAAAAAGAATTCGTTGTATCCTGGTCATAGCGCATATGCGCGTATGTATAAAGTCTTCCAAGACGCTCAAGCAATTTATCCTGCAGCTGAAGTGCAGTATATAGTTGTTCAGCGCTCTCTCCCAGCTTGCCCTGATACTCCTGGACAGAAGGAATCAAGCCCTTTACTTCATTAAATTCTTTTTCCCACTGTTCATCAACTGCAAAAATATCCTCAAGTCTCCACGTATTCTCTGTGGCAACCTCGTCCCTTACTGGCAATTTCTTAACTGCAGATTCGTTTGACATATAAATCCTCCTAACAATATTTCGGAATTCGAAAAACTTTTCTAGTAACATATTCGCTAATGGTTTATTAATTCCTTCTATAAATTTTAATAAGGAAAAATTTTTTTCTTTTTAAATGCCCTAATTCCAACTACCCTATTTTACGCAGTTATAATACATTTCATGTTATGGGAATACGGATTCTCTAATTTCATTTTCGTACTTGTTGAAAAAGTCTGCTTCAGCCTTAATTTGGTCATCAATTGAATTCGGAATAATAATTTTCCGGAGTACTTTCACTTTGCCTGAATCAATTTTTTCCAAGAATGACACTCTTGTTAAAAGAAATACGTATTCAGCAAGAGCATGCCAGTGATCTTTTTCTCGAGCTGCGGGCAAGATGCGAAGTTTGATTTCTTTCCTTCTTACACGCTGATAAAAGGCTTCCCGGATTTTCGAATAATCTATAATTTCCCCAATTTGATAATGCCGGAAAACATCGAGGTAGAGATATGTCTGCCAGATTAATGAAGGCGTTTCGATATAGGGGCTTGAGCGTACAGGAAGTCCCATTTGGGATGGAATTGTAAGAAGACTTAGATGATTGCGGTAGAGTTCTTTCAGGAATGGATTTTGCCATGCACCAGGAGAAGTTAAGTAGTGTGATTTCATTTTTTGGTTTTCACTTTGCCAGGCCTTCAAGAAGGCAAATGGCTTATCAGCCGGACTGAGAAACTCCGCTATTGCGTACTGATTTATCGACTGTACTTCAAAATTTGTGATTGTCTTTTTAGAAGTGATTGGAATGGCTCCATGCAAATTAACGAATTGCCCTGTAATTGGGCAAAAGGCCGGTATATTCCAGGAGTACCTGGACCGCCGAATGAAGAGGAAGAGGAAGTTATTGATTGAGACAACATTATTCGACTTACGCTTAATCAAGTTCTCGGCAGCAACCCAAATCGGAATTACCCCATGATCAAAATACCTTTTTGTTCTTTTTTCAAATATCTCAGCAGGAATGACAGAACATTGGAATTCAATCGCATATTTTTGGTTCTGAAATACGAAAGCAATGTCCGGTTTCTGCTTCATTATTGGGTCGAATTGTTCAAGTTCAGCAGTAATTCCTTGCTTCTTCAGCCAATTATAAAGCTTTAGCTTTCCGGTAAGATGGTACTCTGATTCTCGTTCATACTCATACCGGCAGCTTCCTCCCGCCAAATGAGAAAAGTGCCAAATCTTCTTATTGCCTAGTTTCATAACCACTTCTTCATCACATTCTGGACAGTAGAATTTCTCCCTCGACCTGATTTCTATTAAATCACTTTTTTCATATCTTTCACCCAATGATAGCCTTTTGCCATCATTTTTTTTCGCAACTAGCACATTTTATGCGCCTCCTTTCTCCATGACATATTCTAGTTCATTGAGTTAATACCTTGATATTTGAAAAAGGTTAATAAAACGTTCACAAATCAAGAAAAGCGGAAGCGCCTTGGTCAGCCCCGACAAGCGCTGGAGCTAGAAACTAATCTTAATAAAAATGTTTATACTTTCTTATAAAATGCAAAAAAACCCGGAGTTAAAATCCGGGTTTCTACAGCATCGGTGACAAGAGCCTCGAAGTGGATTCGAGCAGTCTATAGCCAAGGTGACGTTTATTAAAATCATCCATGACAATCTCTATTGAATGGAGTACATCATTTTCAAATTCTTTCACAAGCTTCGTCGTGCTATTCGTTTTGTATAGGAAGGCGTTGACTTCAAAATTCAGGTGGAAACTTCTCATATCCATATTAGATGTCCCGATGGAAGCGAGCTCACCATCGACTATGACGATTTTACTATGCATAAAGCCCTTTTCATATTCATAAATCTTCACACCAGCTTCAAGCAGTTCCGGAAAGTACGATCTCGAAGCAAAGAATACGATTCTTTTATCTGGCCGCTTCGGGACAAGCAGCCTGACATCCAGACCACTGAGCGCCGCTACTTTAATTGCGCTGAAAATGTCTTCATCAGGGATGAAATATGGTGACGCGATCCAAACTGATTTATCAGCAGAGGAAATCATGGAAAAGAAGATATTCTTTATGACACTCCATTCATTGTCAGGTCCTCCAGCTATCATTTGGACTCCTCCATGAGTGTTGGCCTGCAGGGATGGTGAAAGATAATCCGACGTCAAAAAGCTTTTATTCGTCATGTAATACCAATCCTGAAGGAATATCAGCTGAAGACTCCTTACTGCTTCTCCCTTTGCCATAAGATGAGTGTCCCGCCAAAAGCCAAACCCTTTGTCCCTGCCCAGGTATTCATCTCCGATATTCAGGCCGCCTACAAAACCAACAGTTCCATCAATAACGATGATTTTCCTGTGATTCCTGAAATTAAATTTACTATTTAGGAACGGCAGGCGGACAGGACCAAACTCGACCACCTCTACCCCCGCTTCACTTAGGTCGGAAATATATTTTTTTGACAGCTTCCAGGAACCGACAGAGTCAAACAGGAATCTGACCTTAACCCCTTTCCTTGCTTTGCTGACTAAGACTTCCTTTATTTCTTCTCCAATTTCATCATGGCGGACAATGTAATATTCCATGTGTATATGGTGGGTAGCTTTTTTTAGCTCTTCAAGAATGTGGCTGAAAGTTTCATCACCATTTGTCAGCACCTTTGTGGAGGTCGCAAATGAAATTGGACTGTTCCCAAGCTTTTGGGCGAGGGTAAACAAGCGGCGATGATCTTCTTCCATGTCAAGCATCCTTGCCTTGTTGACCCTTTCCGAGTCTCCTTCGATTTTTGAGAAGGCTTTTTTATCAAGAAAATATTTACGCCGGAACATCTTTTCCTTGCGTTTATTCCTGCCGAATAACAGATAAAAAATAAAACCTACAACTGGGAAGCCGCCCAGTACGACAATCCATGTCAATGTCTGGGCTGGATGCCGATTCTCGAGGAATATCACAAAGCCGATGAAGATGACTGTGAGCGACATAAATATACTGATATATCCAAGATAAACTGGATCAAGTCTTTCATAAAACAAATAGTAGATCCCAGCAAGGATCAATAAAAACGTTAAGATCCGAACTGTATTCTTCATGTAACCACCTGTTTCTCTCTCTGTATTTTTCCCGCAACAAGCGTTGGGAACTTCAGATATATATATACGTTTATATGTAATGAAGGGATTCATACATACAGACTATTATATCAAAAAAGCCGATTTCATTTCTGAAATCGGCCTTCACTCAGGAAAAATGCTTTCTTATGACACTAAACACATCTTCTTCGATAATCTTATTACCGTATTCATCGAGACGGTAAATCGTGACTGTCGACTCCTGCCCATACTCTAGAAGAACGCTAAGGATATTGTCAATTTCTTCTTCATCCTCAAATTCCTGCTCAGGAAACTCAATGTATAAATAATATTTGTCTTCATAGCTGTATAAGCTTGTTTTGACTTTATCGATTCCCGGCCGTTTTGAAAGAGCAATGACATCTTCAAAATCCTTGAAGTATAGCAGGAATTCTAAATCATCCTCGAAGGCAGGATCCGCATCATCAATTCCTTTTGGATTAAACTGATGGTCAAGCAGCTCTTCAATCCTCTCATCGACTGGAAGATCCTTCATCTTATCATTTGGAAGCGGCAGTTCAAACTTTGGACCGTCCTTGGACAGCTGTGCCTTTGTCACTAAAACCTCCAGACCTTTTTCCAGGGCCTGAACCTGGATCCATAAAGGGCCTTCAACTGCGAACTCCTCCTCGGCATGGACTTCATCCATCATCTCCCAGAATAGCTCTTCGCTGCGATCACGGTTATACCAGATTTCCTCCCGGTCAAAACCGCGCTCCTCTATGTCCATATATGAAATATAAAATTTCACGGTATTCTCATTAATACGCTCGATTTCCATTCGCTTTCTCTCCCTTCCAGGCAAAGATTTGAAGGGACTAAATACCCCCAAAAAAGCAGTTGGTCTTTATCATTTACCCTTAATAAATAAGCCTGAATCACCTTGATTTATAAAGGGGCTGTGTAAAAAGAAATAAACGATCTTGTACTTTTATTTTATGTTATATTAAGCCATTTTGGAAACAAAATATACACCCATTTTTATAAAGGCAGTTTCCGCATTAATTATTTTTGCTATCGTACATGGTTATGTCCGCATTATTATAGGCATCGAGGTTCTTTTAGATGAGACTTCCGAACTTATAATGCGCAAAAAGGTGGTACAAGCAACAAAATTCACGAAAAGAACTTTTATAAAAGGCTGATGAATGGACTCGCCTGAATAGATTTATCTGTTTAATATGCTGCGGGGATTGTGCTAATGCGCTGCCTTAACCACAGGCTTCCCGCCCCTAAAGATACAATCAAGAAGGTTAGCCAAAATTCATTGCGACTTAACAAACCAATTTAAAGTATTCTTTACATTTTACCAGAAAAGTGCCTGAATTTCAATTTGTCTGCATTGCCAGGAGCACACCGGGTTAGGCGCGGCATGAAAAATAAAAAGCCCCCAAAAAGGGAGCTTAAAGGTTTAGTTTACTAAACGCTGAGCCTCGCGAAGCTGGAAAGTACGCACTTTACGTGGCAGGAATCGTCTAATTTCATCTTCATTGTATCCAACCTGCAGGCGTTTTTCATCAATGATGATCGGACGGCGGAGCAAGCCAGGGTTTTCCTTGATAACCTCAAACAGTTCTTGCAAAGGCATTGTTTCCAGGTTCACATCAAGCTTTTGGAAAGTCTTAGACCGGGTTGAGATGATTTCATCCGTCCCATCTTCTGTCATACGAAGAATTTCCTTTATTTCATCAATTGATAAAGGCTCTGAGAATATATTTCTTTCAGTATATGAGATTTCATGTTCTTCCAGCCAAGACTTGGCTTTTCTGCAAGAGGTACAACTTGGTGAAGTGTATAAAGTGACCATTGCTAATTCACACTCCCTTAGATTTACTTATATATTATTTGCTTCAAATGAACTGCCATTTCTTAAATAATAATAAGTTTAATTTTATAATTCATATTGTTTATTATACACCATGGATTTGATAAAAGGTATCCCTTTTCTTAAATTATTCCGGGTATTTATGTAAGATTATTTTCTCTCTTCTCTATATATAACGAACGAAATAGAAAAAAGTTTCAAGAAAGATTATATTTTTTCATCACCTTCTGCTTCAATCTATATAAATATTCGTACAATTCTTCCCAGATGTGTCCGTCGGGTATTCATTTTCTTAATTTAATTATATTTACCCGGTTGTGCAGGACTTAAACCTTTTTATTTAAAAAAATTTATTCTCAATTAATTTAGTAACAATGAAAACGCAACCGTGTAAAAACACTGGTTGCGTTCGTGACTTAGATGTCCTGAAGCAAATCATCACGTTGATCTTCGACAGTCAATACTTCATCAACTGGCTGGTATGATTCTCCGTAAAACTTTTTATCTTTATAAGTGTGAATCATGTTGTAGGTTTTCTTCATGGCTTCGTACACTAGATCCTCAGACGCCTCATCAGGTGACCAGAAAAGGATTTCCATCTCATTGATTTCCTTCGTAGCGAGCGACCGACGCCTGTAACCAATCGTCCTCGCATGCTCGAAACCTTCCCGCTTGTAAAAGCGCAGGCGTTTTTCAGTATCTGTGTCCTCATAATTAACTGGTTCAACCTCAAGGATAATCGGCTTGCTTTTTTCCTTCAGCTTCTCGATCAACTTGTGGCCTAGCCCCTGACCGCGGGTCGACTTAGATACGAATAGGTAATCAATGAACACAAAATCCTCTGTCTCTACATACATGAGCACATGTCCTGGCCCCTCATCCTTATGGTACATCTCTGGTCTTTCCTTTAAAAGTGTTTCCATGTGTTCTTTTGATTTCATTTCCTCAATTGGGAAATATTGATTTAATTTCTCATACCAATGCATTGCTTATCTCCTTTTTGATTTTATTCCATCCCGATAAGCACCCAGCTTTTCTTATATAACCATGATCTAAATACTTGTATTATTTTTTCTTTATAAAGTTCTTTTAATACACCGGCAATTCTTTTAAAATAAAGATGTACGGGGATCATGTATTATATTTATCACAAAATCACTAACAAGATTATGTGAAAAAAAAGGTGGAGGTTTATCATGGGCGGTTACATAATGGATCTAACTATCGTTGCTTTACTGATTGTGGGTATTACCGCGACAATTGGTGTGATCACCAATGGAGTAGGAACTAGGTTCTTTAGTGGAAATAAAAGAAATGAATTCGTCGATCAATCAACAAGTTTGCAAACTGGCTGGAAAAATGTCGGCGGCAGCAAGAAGTAATCCATATCCCATCTGTTATTATAACTTATTTTCATATCGATAATCTAATGATATGAAAACAGCCTGGAATGATTTTCATCGTTCCAGGCTGTTTTAGTATCAGAAAGTATAATTTTTAACATCGAGAATGATCATGGTGTGTAATCAACATTAGGAGAGTATTTATTGCTTGCATTCCATAATAAGTATTCGTTAATCCCCTGATCCTTCAATGCCCTGATCTGGTCTTCGACTTCCTTTTTCCCGTAGACAAGGTAATTTCCACTGCCTAACCATGATGCTGTGAAATCCTGCAACCATGGACGTGAAACAGGCGGGGTCTTTAATTCATCAAGCTTCTTTTTCTCCATTTTTGCATATTCCTGAACGAGACGGTATGGCTCTGTGTCAGGCTTGGCAATCCCGAAATAAGAAGTCCAATGGCTTGGATAAATCATGGAAGAAATGACATCCACATTCTCGGAGATTTTCGAGAAGTTCTGTCCAATTCCCGGGGCTTCAGGGAGAGTTGCCGTATAACCAAAGATATCCACTGATACTTTGACATCATAAGGTTTTAATTCTTTCCTAGCATAGGCCACAAAATCGGTCACTGCTTTGACCCGTTTTTGGACATTATCCATGTCTGTTTCCTTATAGTCCCCCATGGAATATTGAAGAGTAGAGTCCCTCTTTTCGAATCCCTCAGGGAAACGGACATAGTCGAACTGGATTTCCTGGAAGCCCATTTTTGCTGCCTCGATGGCAATTTGAACGTTGTAATCCCACACTTCTTTCACAAATGGATTTACGAATGATTCTCCCCTGCCATTTTTCCAGACTTGATTCCCTTCTTTAAATGACCACTCCGGTTTTTTATTTGCCAGAGCTGTATCTTTGAAAACGACTACCCTGGCGATAGGATAAATCTGTTTTTCTTCCAAAGTCTTTAATAATTTTTCTGGATCTTTAATATAGGGCTTTCCGATATCTTTAAAAGGAGAATTCTCATCTGGTTTATATGTAAGATATCCATGGTCTTCTTTTATATCAATGACCATCGCGTTTAAATCAGTCTCATCAACAAGTTTGGTAAGACTTTTAAACCTCTCTCCTCCAGCAGAATTCCCGGTTACATAGATTCCTCTTACAGCATCAGGATATTCAAATGAATAACCTGAATCAAACTTGAACCTTGGCATCTGCTCTGGTATTTCCCTGACCAACGATTGATGTTCCCTGACCGGAAGTCTTTCTGTTTCATGCGCTTTCGATTCTGCAAATACTGTACCTCCTGCTTGTGAAAAAGAGGCAGCTAATAATGCTGCTGCTGCTATTTTTTTAAACTGCACAAACAACTCTCCTTTCAAAACGTACCTCACTCAAAATAACCGCTATCTTTATAATATGTTTCTATAAGTCTATTTTACCCACTTTCGACACATTTAGATATTATAGTTTAATATTTTTATTTGGAATTTATTACCGGCCCTTTTGAAATCAAAAAAACGATCTCAAAATAAGAGATCGTTTAGTTTATTTGACATATTGCTGCTGATATTGCTTCAGTTCCTTTTCTGAGCAATAGACATAGTGCCCCGGAACGACTTCGCGCATCTTCACTTCTTCTCCATCTGCATACTGATGTACATTTGAATCATATGTTTTGCGTCGGCGTGTACGCTCAGATTCTGGGTCTGGAAGCGGGATTGCAGAAAGCAATGATTGTGTGTATGGGTGAAGCGGGTTTTTGTATAGCTCTTCAGCTGTAGTTAACTCCACCAGCTTACCAAAGTACATTACACCAATGCGATCGCTGATATATTTTACCATAGAAAGGTCATGTGCGATAAACAAGTATGTTAAACCTTTTTCACGCTGAAGTTTCTTCATCAGGTTGACAACTTGTGCCTGGATGGAAACGTCAAGAGCGGAAATTGGTTCGTCTGCGATAATAAATTCCGGCTGCACGGCAAGGGCACGCGCAATCCCGATCCGCTGCCTTTGTCCACCTGAAAACTCATGTGGATAACGGTTGGCGTGTTCTCTGTTTAAGCCAACTGTTTCAAGCAGTTCATATACCATTTCCATTCTTTCTTGTTTGCTCTTCGCAAGGCCGTGAATATCAATACCCTCGGCAATTACATCGGAAACCTTCATCCTTGGGTTCAAGGAAGCATAAGGATCCTGGAATATCATTTGCATACTTCTGTTGAATCTTTTTAAATCTTTTTTGCTCTTCTTGCCGTGTACGTTTTCTCCCTTGTAAAGGACATCTCCATCTGTCGCTTCATAAAGCCTGATGATTGTTCGGCCCGTCGTGGACTTGCCACATCCTGACTCTCCAACCAATCCAAGAGTTTCTCCTTTAAAGATATCAAAAGTAATTCCATCGATAGCTCTTACTTCATTTGGTTGACCCATATTGAAGTACTGCTTTAGATTCTTTATTTCAAGAAGCTTTTCTCTATTTTCCATCAGCCAGTCCTCCTCCTACAGTTATTTAGCGCCCATGAATTTACGCATTCTGCTCTTCACAGCTTCCGGTGGTTCTACCTTAGGAGCATCTGGATGCAACAGCCATGTAGCAGCATAATGTGTGTCAGACACTTTAAACATTGGAGGCTGTTCTTCTAGGTCGATTTGCATTGCATATTCATTACGAGGCGCAAAAGCATCACCTTTTGGCGGATACAATAAGTTTGGCGGTGTACCAGGGATCGCATAAAGTTCTTCTTCTTTAGCATCAAGGCTTGGCATAGAGCTGATCAATCCCCAAGTGTATGGATGCTGCGGATTGTAGAAGACTTCATCCACTGTACCGATTTCGACAATTTTCCCACCGTACATGACTGCCACTCTGTCAGCAACGTTCGCTACAACACCAAGGTCATGGGTAATGAAAATGATGGAAGTGTCGATTTTTTGCTGCAAATCTTTCATCAGTTCCAAAATCTGCGCCTGGATTGTTACATCCAACGCTGTTGTCGGCTCATCGGCAATTAGAACCTTTGGATTACATGCCAAAGCAATCGCGATAACAACCCTCTGCCTCATGCCGCCTGAGAATTGATGCGGGTATTGTTTGATACGTAATTCAGGTTTCGGGATACCTACCAGCTTCAACAGCTGAACCGCACGCTCTTTCGCCGCTGATTTACTCATATTTTGGTGCTTGATCAAAGGTTCCATGATCTGCATTCCAACATTCATAGTTGGATTTAAAGAGGTCATTGGATCCTGGAAAATCATCGAGATATCCTGTCCACGGATTTTCTGCATTTGCTTGTCTGTCAATTTAGTTAAGTCTTTGCCTTCGAACAAGATTTCTCCTTCCGTAATCTCTGAATTGGATGGAGGCAGCAACCTCATGATTGCTTTTGTCGTTACTGATTTACCTGATCCCGACTCACCAACTATTGCAAGGGTTTCTCCCTTTTTCAGTTCAAAGTTTACACCGCGGATCGCTTTCACTTCGCCCGCGAATGTATGGAAGGATATATTTAAATCCTTAACTTCTAGAATATTTTCCATAATACATTCACCTGCCCCTTAATCGCGCATTTTCGGATCAAGCGCATCGCGCAATCCGTCTGCCAGCATATTGAACGTAATCATGATGATACTGATGATAACAGCTGGAATTATCATCTCATGTGGGTGTAACCTTAGCACTTTAAAACCTTCATCAATCAATGTACCGAGTGATGCATAAGGATCCTGAAGACCAAGTCCGATAAAGCTCAGGAATGCTTCAAAGAATACCGCATTTGGAATCGTGAACATTGTATTGATAATAATAACACCAGCAAGGTTTGGCAATAAGTGTTTAGAGATGATTTTGCCATCACTGTTCCCGAGAGTTTTAGAAGCAAGTACAAACTCCTGTTCCTTAAGCTTAAGCGTCTGGGCACGTACAACACGGGCCATACCTACCCAACCTGTTATGGTCAGTGCAACGGTAATGGAAATAATACCTGGCTGCAATACAAGGATCATCAAGATAACGACAATCATTAGCGGGATACCAACAAGCACTTCAGTGATCCTTTGCATGACATTATCCAGTCGTCCGCCATAGTAACCCGAAATGGCACCATAAGCAACACCAATGATCATATCAATAACCGCGGCCAAAAACGCAATATACAGAGAAATTTGCGTACCTTTCCACACACGAGTAAATAAGTCACGTCCTAAAGCATCCGTACCAAACCAGTAGTATTCATCGACTTTTTTGACTTCATACATATTGATTTCTTTGCCGGCTTTATTTGTCTTTACACCGTCAAATGGCAGCCAGCTAATATGTTCTAGCCCCTGGATTTTGGGAGGTAAATTATTATGAGAAACATTTTGTTTATCAAACTCTTTGCCGCTGATTAATGGACCAACGAATGCCAATAGGATAACTATTGCCATTACAATTAAGCTTACAAGCGCACCTTTATTTTTGCGTACACGCATCCAAGCATCCTGCCAGAAGGTTAAGCTTGGCTTGTTAATTTCCTCGCTTTTGGCCGAATCGATATCTGCCGGCCTAAAACGATCTTTTGGAATGTTTGATTCAAAGTCAGCCATTACTTATTACCTCCAGACAGCCTGATGCGTGGATCGATGATACCGTAAAGAATATCCACAACAAGGATGATAACTACAAATAATGCAGCAAATAAAATGGTTGTTCCCATGATAACAGGGTAATCATTTACTGTAATAGATTTTACGAACTGTTCACCAAGACCAGGAATCGCAAAAATCTTTTCGATTACAAGGGAACCAGTCATCAATGAAATTGCCAAAGGTCCTAAAACCGTTACCAACGGAATTAACGCGTTTCTTAAAGCATGCTTAAACGCAATCTCAAAGAAACTCGCACCTTTAGCTTTTGCCAGCATGATATAGTCTGACCCTAACACTTCAATCATTTCAGTTCTCATGAAACGGGCAGCAATCGCAATTGGCAACATGGAAAGAGCGATGGTCGGCAGGATTGTATACTCAAATCCTCGCCAGAAGAGTACAGGGAACCAGCCTAATTTAACACCCACAAAGTATTGCAGTAATCCTGCAAATACGAAGTTAGGAATAGACTTACCCAAAACTGCGATAAAAGTAGAACTATAATCGACCCAAGTATTCTGTCTTATTGCCGCGAAGATCCCAAGGACAATCCCTACAATTGTACCAAAGAGCATAGCCTGGGCACCTAACTGCATAGATGGTCCTAAGCGTTTGAACATCAGGTCAGTTACCGGTGTATTGTTAAACTGAAACGAAATACCCAGATCGCCTTGAAGCAAGTTTCCAATATACTTAGCGTACTGCACAGGTACCGGCTGGTCGAGACCGTACTTTGCCTTCATGATTTCCATTTGTGCAGGACCCAATTTATTCGCACTTGCAAATGGCGTACCAGGAATGATTTTCATTAAGAAGAATGTAAGGGACGCAATAATGAAAAGAGTCAAAAACATATAAAGTACCCTTTTTAACAGGTATTTTGCCATATGGGTGCACCTCCTGTATAATTTCAATTTTCCCTATTGTTCGACAAATCGTTTACAGGGAAAAAGAGAGTATATCTAGATATACTCTCTTTCTATCCTCAGAATTATTACATTCTGAAATAAGAAACTTTTTTAAGTTTTTATTCTTCGCCTTCGATTGTTACCCACTGGAATGAGTAGTCAGGACCGTAGTTGTAGATCGCAAGACCTTTAACATTCGGGTTAAGAAGGATGTTAGCTGCACGCTGGTAAACAGGTGCTAGACCAGCATCTTCTTCAAGCATGATTCTTTCAGCTTCCTGCTGTGCTTCCCACTGAGCTTTCTCATCAGTAGCAAGTTCACCTTGAGCATCTTTGATCAGCTTATCATATTTCGGGTTAGAGTAACCCATTCTGTTGCTTCCGCCATCAGTGATCCAAAGGTCAGTGAACGACAATGCGTTACCGTAGTCTGGTCCCCATCCTGCGAATTGAAGATCGTAATCCATAGCGTTGTCACGCTCTAGACGTACTGCGAAAGGAACGCTCTCAAGCTTGATTGTCAAGCCAGGAAGGTTTGTTTCTAACTGGTTCTTGATGTAAGCATCAGTTTTCTTAGCTGCTTCAGTGTCTCCACCAAGGTAGCGAAGTTCTAACTTATCTACGCCAAGTTCCTTAAGACCAGCTTCCCAATGTTTCTTAGCTTCTTCAGCGTTGAAAGTGATTAGGTCGCCATGCTTTTCACGGAAATCTTCACCATCAAGTGTTACGAAATCTTTTGGTACAAAGTAGTTAGCAGCAACTGAACCGTTGTTCAGGATGCTCTTAGCAAGGTCTTCTTTGTTGAAGCCCATTGCGATTGCTTTACGGATATTTACGTTAGCAAGTGCTTCGTTCTTCTGGTTCATTTTGATCCAGAATACTACAGCTTCCATCCAGCTAAGCATGCGCTCATCGCCTTCATATGAAGGAACGATATCAGAAGAAAGCAATCCAGTCATATCTGTTTCGCCAGCTTCAAATGCGTTTACAGCAGAGTTAGAATCTTTTACTACGTTTACAGTGATCTTTTCAAGTTTAACTTGATCAGCGTTGTGGTAATTAGGGTTCTTAGCCAGTACCCACTCAGTAGCGTCAGTACCTTCCCAAGTTTCCATTACGAATGGACCGTTGTAAAGTAAGTTTTCAGCATTACTTGCGAAAGCCTCGCCTTTCTCTTCAACAAACTTCTGGTTTTGCGGATAGAATGTTGGGAAAGCGAAAAGGTCTTGCCAGTAAGCGATTGGCTTTTCAAGAGTTACTTCCAAAGTCTTGTCGTCAAGTGCTTTAACGCCAAGTTCAGTTACATCATAAGCCTCTTTCTTAGATCCGGCTTCAGTGATTTTCTCAGCGTTCTTGATCTTGCCGCCCATCATGTAAGGACCATATGGAGATGCAGTCGCTGGGTCGATAGCGCGCTGCCAAGCATACACGAAGTCGTGAGCTGTTACAGGCTCGCCGTTAGACCATTTTGAGTCGATTAGTTTGAAAGTGTAGACAAGGTTGTCATCACTGATTTCAGGCTCGCCGTCCGAAAGTGCAGGAACTGGCTTGTGGTCCTGGTCAAGGCGGTAAAGACCTTCACCTACGTTGTTTATGTAAGTGAAACTTGTAGAACCTTCAGCAAGGACTGTGTCCATTGTTGGGATTTCGGAAGAATCCAACATTCTTAATTCTTGTGGTACATTAGGTGTGTCTTCGCCTGATTTTGCATCATCTTCAGGCTTTTCTTCTCCAGCATTGTTTTCGCCGCCGTTACATGCAGACAGGATTAACGAGAATACTAGAGTCAAAATCAATAGAAATGAAAATTTTGACTTTTTCAAGGATATGCCCCCTCTTTTTTAATGTTTTCTGAAAACTTTTTACATTCCCTATTATACATAGATTGAATTAAATGTTCAATATTTTTGCGCGAAAAATTTACAACTTTGAAACAATAGTAATAAATTCCCTGCTTGATTTGTGTTATAATAGTGACTTATAAGCCTTTCTGGAGTAAATATAGGGCGTATCTTATTGTAATATTTGATTTATTCGGAAGAATTATTCAAGAAATTACTTTTATGAAATAACAATATAAGGGAGAATTTAAAAAATGCGTAATAGATTTGGGAAAATTTTTTCTAGTTTTATTGTTACACAGCTATTGATTTTGATTCTTGCGCTTGTCTATCAGCAGAGCATTACATTGCTCAGTTATATAAATTTCTCTTTTTATGTTGCTAGCGTTCTCCTGTTTACTTCTCTTATAGTCTTTACGATTAATTCTGGTTTTTTTGACGCAATTTCTTATTCTTTCCGGTCTGTTTTTGCTGGTAAGGAAGATGGAGACAAGAAAAAGTCGTTTGATGAGATGACACCTTTATCAGAACTGGTCACTTTCAATGCTAACCCGTTACTAATGGTTGGATTGCTGGATTTTATCCTGATGCTTGCTGCACTGTTCATTTATTATCTGTAAAATTGCACCTGAACCCTTGCTTCTCATGGAGGTTTTGATTATAATCATTTCTAATAAATCATAAAAAGCAATGATGAAGAGTAGTACATCTGTTCAAGGCTTTCAGAGAGTTTGTGGTTGGTGGAAACAAACAGCCTGGCAAATGGAATGGACTTTTGAGCTTCTGGGTTGAACTTTAGTAAACTCAGACGTATCCTGCGTTAAAGGTATCCATGCTTCACTGAGGCATGGGCAGAGTGACTCATTCGTGAGTAATTAGGGTGGCAACACGGACCATTCGTCCCTAGAAGTTAGGGACGAATGGTCTTTTTTGTGTTCTTTTTCCTCTGTTTGCGGCAATACCAACTGAATTCAGACAAAAGAATACAATATATATTTCATAGGAGGAATTTATTATGGAGACTATATTTTCTGGCATCCAGCCGAGCGGTACGATCACACTTGGCAACTATATCGGTGCAATGAAACAATTCACAGAGCTGCAGGAACAATATAATTGTTACTTCTGTATCGTTGACCAGCATGCGATAACCGTGCCGCAGGACCGTTTGCAGCTTCGCAAAAATATAAAGAGCCTCGCAGCATTGTACATCGCTTCAGGAATTGACCCTGAGAAAGTAACTTTATTCATTCAGTCGGAAGTTCCGGCACATGCTCAGGCAGGATGGATGATGCAATGTGTTGCTTATATAGGCGAGCTTGAAAGGATGACTCAATTCAAGGATAAATCGACCGGGAAAGAAGCTGTCTCAGCCGGTCTTTTAACCTATCCTCCGCTTATGGCTGCCGATATCCTTCTATATAATACGAATCTCGTGCCAGTCGGAGAAGACCAAAAGCAGCATCTAGAGTTGACAAGGGATCTTGCTGAACGTTTCAACAAGAAATACAATGACATTTTTACAATTCCGGAAGTACGAATAGCTAAAGTCGGTGCAAGAGTCATGTCCTTACAGGATCCATTGAAGAAAATGAGCAAATCAGATCCTAACAGTAAGGCTTTCATCTCTATGCTTGATGAACCAAAGCTAATTGAAAAGAAAATCAAGAGCGCTGTAACTGACTCTGAGGGTATTGTAAAATATGATAAAGAAAACAAACCAGGCATTTCCAATCTCTTGTCCATCTACTCTATTTTAACCGGCAAGGCGATTGCTGAAATTGAAAAGGAATATGAGGGTAAAGGATACGGTGATTTCAAAGGTGACCTTGCAAAGGGTGTTGTCAATGTCATTGAACCAATCCAGAAAAAATACTATGAGCTGATTGATTCAGAGGAACTGGATGAAATTCTTGATCGCGGAGCTGAAAAAGCAAACTTTGTTGCAAATAAAATGCTTAAGAAAATGGAGAATGCGATGGGCCTTGGGCGCAAGCGGAAATAAACCAAGAAAGGAGCTGACACTGTGTCAGCTCCTTTTATTTCAATAAGGCTAATTAATTTACTTTTGGGCCGTGCTCCATTTCCCAAAGTTTTTCGAAAAAGGCCTGTCCCTTGATTATATTTTCGCAAAATTTCTGGTGCTTAGGTGACCATCCAAACTTTGTTTCTTCATACAACTGCTCCCACACCTCTTCAAATGAGAGACGTTGAATTTCTTCATATAGTTCAGGTTTCCATTCAGTGAACCAATATCGGACTTCAGCTACATTTTTTGAAGAATTCAGCTGATCCATGGCCATGAACAATAATTGCTTCAACTGTCTTTCCTTACGGGTCAATCCTCTCATTAAATCTGGAGAAGGTGATAAGATATGGAAATCCTTTAAGGCACTTTGGTCATTGAATCCATATTGGATCGTATCCTGATTTTCAATCATTTCGTACACCAGCTGTTCCTGACGCGGGATAAGCCGGCTCTTTCGGATCGGGATATTATAGCCGATTGTGTCAACTGCCAGGATTCCAGTACCATCCGATACGACGAAGCAATAATCAAGCTGTGTGCGTTCATGATTTTTCCTCAAATACGCCTTTCGGTAAATGTCATCCAGAAGCTGTTGAGGCAACTCAGATAAATCATTTTCAATGTAATTAAATAACAGATGATCAATTTTCAGAAGCGGCACCTGGTCAAGCAGTTCAACACCATCATCCTTCCGCCACTCGTGGAAATGGCAGACATTATAGCCATTCTCTTCCCCTTCGAACCAGTTTACCCAGACATCATGAAGATACAACATGATTTTTAACCCCTCACTTCAAGAAACTGTTTGTCCATCAGTATGGGCAGCACTAAGTAAAAATATTCCTTAAAAGGAAGATCAATTTATATCGCTGTTATGCGGCCAATAAATACTTAACCAGATGATCCCCATTCCCGCTGGCAGCAAGTAGCATTCCACTCTCCGGGAGATAAAGGATAAATACTCGTCCAAACCGTGCCCGGCTGTAATCATATTCAAATACGCGATTGTGCTGATCCCCCCTGATACAGCCAGACTAAAACCAATCGTCAAAACAAACATTCTAAAAATCATAAGATTGACTCTCTTTACAACAGGAAATTACTTCACACACTTACCTCACCCCGGCCTGTCCATTTTTATTATATATATATGAAGGAAGTTGGTGAGGAAGTACTGAAAGGTGTTTATTTATGACATTTAGGAATATATTCATTTTTTACGGAAGGTATCCACTTGTTTTTAGGAATAAAACCAGATTTTAAGGAATATCCTGACCTAATTCAGGAATATATCAGGATTTTAAGGAATATATCCTTTTTGTCACTAATTCTTCACACTCAACGAGAGGAGTTTACAGTATTTTAAAGAATTCTCTCCTATAAACCATCAAAAGGAGAGATGATTTTGTTTTATAAAGACAGGGACATACCTTATAAATTGAAAGCAGAAGAGGCATTAATCCGCCGACTCGATGTAAATCATCCGAAACTGCCCTTAATAGAAGAAGAATATCGAAAAAAACTTGCAGGATTAAGAGGTGAAAAAGAACTGGAATACCACTTATCGTTTCTTAAAGATAATAACTATCTGATTATTAATGATCTCCGGTTACAGCATGGTGTCCACTTCTTTCAAATCGACTCCCTCCTGCTCTCCCCCAGCGTTTCTTTCATTATTGATTCCAAGAATATTGCCGGAACAATTGTCTTTGACC
Source organism: Bacillus sp. ISL-39 (assembly GCF_018613295.1). Classification (NCBI taxonomy): domain Bacteria; kingdom Bacillati; phylum Bacillota; class Bacilli; order Caryophanales; family Bacillaceae; genus Bacillus; species Bacillus sp. ISL-39. Next base: position 68,759 of record NZ_JAGGQM010000019.1, on the reverse strand, counting down.
ATGAATTCAATCAGTGCATTCGGATTTTCAACGAAAAAGAAGAAGGCATCCGTGATCCCTTCACCCAAGTTCAAAGACATGTCAGGCTATTGTCACAATGGCTTGATGATCATAACCTACCCTCATTAAACCTCGAGTACCTTATTGCTATATCAAGACCTTCAACCATTATAAAATCAAAAGGAAATAACTCTTACAATAACTTCCGAGTTGTACAAGCTGGCCATCTAATAGCGAGGATTATCGACTTAGAAAAACGTTATCTAAAAGAGATAACTACAATAAAGGAGACTAAAAGAATAGCTAAACAGCTGGTAAAATATCATGTACCCTTTAAGCCCAATATATTTGATACCTATTCCATTCATCCTGATGATGTGAGAAAAGGAGTCCAATGTCCGGAATGCAAGGCTATATCTATGCACAAAATTCATGGAAGCTGGTATTGCCCTGTATGCCAAACTTCATCTAAAACAGCCCACATCCTCGCATTAAGTGATTATTACTTCCTCTATGGCAACACCATTACGCTCAGTCAATTTTCCGATTTTTTATTAATACCAATATCAAAACGGAAGTCCGCCTCTTCTTTCCTGATTTCACTCAGTCTGCCCTGCGCAGGCTCTAAAAAGGGGCGGGTCTATGACCTCACCCCTCTGATTGAAAAATAAGCAAAATAAAAAATCTACCTTTGTATGGTAGATTTTTTAACGGCGTGATCTTGGATTCAATGCATCTTTTAGACCTTCACCAACGAAGTTGATCGACAAAATCGTGAGTGTAATGGCAAGTGCAGGTGGAATCCAGATCCACTGCTTTCCTTGTAATACGTCTGGTTCATTTGCGAATGCAAGCATGTTACCCCAGCTTGGAATTTCAGAAGGAACACCGAAGCCCAAGAAGCTTAATCCAGTCTCTGCGACAATCATGGAAGCGAACAAGATCGTTGCTTGTACGATGATTGTTGAAAGGACATTTGGAAGTAAATGCTTTGTGATTACTTTGAATGGTGAACATCCGATTGAGATGGCAGCAAGAATGTATTCATTCTCCTTTTCCGCCAAAATCTTGCTTCGGACAATCCTCGCTACCCCGCCCCAGCTCAGCAAGCTGATAACCATGATCAGGATGACAAGACCATTGATTTTACCATGGAAAATTGTAGCCAATACGATAACGAAAACCAGGAATGGGAAGTTCAGGACGAAATCAGTGAAGCGCATAAGCATGCTGTCAACGATACCGCCGAAATATCCTGCGATTGAACCTACAATCGTTCCAAAAATGATTACGAATAATGTACAGCTTATTCCGACTAAGAGTGATACCCTTCCGCCGTATAACAATCTGGTGAAAACGTCACGCCCATTTTTGTCCGTTCCCAGCCAATGCTCTGCAGATGGCTTTAAGGACATTGAGCCAATGTTGATTTTTGTTATATCTGTTGTTGTAATGTATGGAGCCAGGAAAGAGACAATCATTACGAAAACCAAGAAGATCAAGCTTGTCATCGCCAACTTGTTTTTCACAAATTTTCTTCTAGCGATGGCCCAAGGAGACATGCCTTTTTCCGGCTTCAGGTTAATCTGTGTATTATTTGCTGTAGAAACTTCCATAGCCATCCTCCTTAATCAAGCCTGATCCTTGGATCAACGATTCCATATAAAATATCTGCAACAAGGTTTCCAAACAGTGTCAAGAATGAGAACATCATTGTCAATGTCATAAGGACTGGATAGTCTCTTTGGCTGACAGAGTTCAAGAATAATTGACCGATACCAGGATAAGTGAAGATTGTTTCGGTGATAATTGCGCCACCGACCAATGCAACGATATCAAATCCAAGGAATGTAATCAGCGGGATGATTGAATTACGTAAGATGTGCTGATTGTAAATCTTTTTTTCAGGTGTGCCTTTAGCACGTGCCGTCCTTACAAAATCTTTACGGCTGTTTTCTATAATGTCATTACGCAGGAATTGCGTATAGCTTGCAGTACTTAATAAACCTAATACAAGTGCTGGTAAGAAAACATGATGAATTCGGCTTAACCAATATGCAGCTGTACCTTCGGTGGTAGAGATATCCACAGAACCGTTCGAAGGGAACCAGCCTAAATTAAATGAGAAGAAATAGATGGCGAACACCCCTGCAACAAATGAAGGGAGGGCCAATCCAATATAGTTAGCGGTACCTATGAAGTTATCACCAATTGTATATGGCTTCCTTCCGGCATAAATACCCATGATAAACGCTAAAACATAAGTTATTAAAATACTTGAAAAGCCTAGAAATATCGTATTTGGCAGACGTTCGCCAATGATTTCACTTGCCGGGATTTTATAACGGGTTGATTTTCCGAAGTCTCCCTGCATGAAATTTGTGATCCATGTGAAATATTGAATGTGGACTGGGTCATTATAACCGAGCTTCTCGCGCATCTCCTCTATGTATGCCGGATCCGTATTGTTTGGATCGATCTCCCCACTGAGTGAGTCCCCTGGCATAAGTTTCGCCAGGGAAAACACTACAATAGAGATAAGGAAAAGCATAGGAATCATGCCGAGTATGCGTCGTAAACTGTATTTAAGCATATGCATTCTCCTTAACTGAATAGGTGGTACTTAATGATTATTGCTTGATCCACCATTCATGAGGTGAGTTAGAACCAGAAACGTCGTACTTGACGCCTTGAACGCGCTTAGCAACAGCCATAACTTCTTCTAGTTCAAGGATTGGAAGTGATGGTACTTCTTCGTTGAAAATCTTCTGCCAGTCAGCATACAATTGTGCACGCTTTTCAGTGTCAGTTCCAACTACTTCTAGATCAACAGCATCTTCAAGAAGCTTTTGAGCATCTTCATTTACCCAACGTGGGTAGTTCCATACAGATTCAATACCCCAAAGTGGAAGTGGATCCGGATCTGCACCAGTTCCCCATCCGCCATAGAATACTTCTAGAGCAGGGTCATCTTTTTCAAGCTGATCATAGTAAAGGTTAACATCGGTCATTTGAAGCTCAGACTTCAAACCAACTTCTTCCCAATACTGAGTCATAGCTTTTGCACGTGCTTCGAAAGTTGGGTTTCCAGTTGCATAGTGAGAGAACTTAACAGTGAACTTTTCACCCTTTGGATCTTCACGGAATCCATCTCCGTCTTTATCAACATATCCAGCTTTGTCAAGGATTTCTTTCGCTTTTTCTGGGTTGTATTCATATTGGATTGGCATATCTTCATTAGGTGCAGCAATCCAGTGTGAAGATGGGATAGGACGGTTAAGCGGCTTTCCTAATCCACTGAAGAACGCATCTACCCACTCTTCGCGGTTGATTGCGAAAAGCATAGCTTGGCGCAATTCTTTGCTTTGATACTTATCTTTGTCCATTACGTTTTTCTTGCCATCGTATTTACCAAGTTTGAAACCGATATAGTAGTAAGATAAGCCAGGGTATTTTACTACTTCAACATTATCAAGAGCTTCTACTTCCGGAAGAACTGTTGGATGGAATGGAGTCATGTCAAGAGTTCCATTCTTAAGTTCTCCAGTAGTAAGTGAAGAATCGATAACTTTAACAACGATCTTGTCTAAGTGCGGAGCACCTTTCCAGTAGTTTTCGTTTTTAACTAGTTCTACTGATTCACCAGGGATAACCTTTGCAACTTTGAATGGACCAGTTCCGACAGGCTTAGTGCGGACCTGCTCAGAAGCAGCCATATCCTTAGGATCGATTCCTTCGAATTCCTTGCGAGAAAGCGGGTAAGCCCAAACATTCTCAAGGTTGTTTACGCGAGCTTTGTCAAAAGTGATTTTCAAAGTATAATCATCAACTACTTCAAGACCGGCAATTTTGTCAGACTTTCCTTCGTTGAAATCCTTTGCACCTTCGATTGTGTTAACGTTAGACCAGCGCTGGTGTTCTCCACCAAGTGTAGCGATTGTTTCAAGAGCGAATACCCAGTCATGAACTGTCAATTCTTCTCCATTGTGCCATTTTACGCCTTTTTGAAATGTGAAAGTGAAAACTTTGTTGTCTTCAGTTTCCCAGCTTGCAATGTTTGGTTCTGCTTTCAAGTTTTCATCATAACTAATCAACTCATCGTCGAAGAATGCGATGATGTCATCGTCTCCGTCAGCATCGTAAAAGTTCCAGTTCAAAAGGCCTTTGAACTCAGAGCTTAAAGCGTAAGTCAATGTACCGCCATCCTGCGGTCCTGTTTCTTCTGCTGCGTTGTCTTTGTCGTCCTTTTTTGGATCAGCTGTTGTCTTCTCTTTTTCTCCCCCGCTGCACGCAGCAAGGAATGTTGATAAAACCAATACTAGCATAGCTAGCCAAAGCAATGGTTTCTTCATGGTTTTCCCCCCGTTTTTCAATGTATTTGTTTGCAAAAATTATTGCCCTAGTAAAGGTGGCAAGCAACTCGGTGTCCTGGCTTCACCTCCTTTAAAGCTGGCTTTACTTGGGAACACTCTGCCATCGCAGCTGGGCAGCGCGGATGGAATGGGCAGCCTGTTGGAGGGTTCAATGGACTTGGCACGTCTCCTTCAAGTACAATCCTTTCCTTCTTCCTGCGCGGATCCGGCATTGGAATGGCTGAAATCAAAGCCTGGGTATATGGGTGGAGCGGCTCAGCATACATGCTGTTGCGGTCGGCAATTTCAACCATATTGCCGAGATACATTACGCCGATCCGGTCACTCATATGCTTAACGACACTAAGGTCATGAGCGATAAATAAGAATGTCAAGTCAAATTCCTTCTGAAGTTCTTTCAATAGATTGAGAACCTGGGATTGCACGGATACGTCAAGGGCAGATACCGGCTCATCAGCGATGATCAGCTTTGGTCTCAGCGCCAGCGCCCTGGCAATGCCGATCCTTTGTCTCTGCCCGCCTGAAAATTCATGGGCATATTTGTAGTAAGCATCTTCAGGAAGTCCAACTCTTGTTAATAAATCCATGACTTCATCTTTCAAGTCTTTCAAACTTGCATTCTTGAAATTCCGGATTGGTTCAGAAACAATGTCACCAACCATTTGCATCGGGTTAAGTGAAGCGTAAGGATCCTGGAAGACCATCTGGATATCCTGGCGGATCGCCTGAAGTGTCTTGCCTCTTAATTTTGTGATGTCCTTGCCTTCAAAAATGATTTCCCCATCTGTCGCATTCAACAATCTGATAATGGTTCTTCCTGTTGTTGATTTGCCGCAGCCCGATTCCCCAACGAGACCCAATGTTTCACCCTTTTTAATTTCGAATGAGACATCATCGACAGCCTTGACATTGCCAATTGTGCGGCGGAAAAATCCGCCTTTTACAGGATAATAGGTTTTCAGATTATTGATTTCCAGCAAATTCTCTTTTTCTGTTAATGTTGTATTGCTCATTATGCCTTAACTCCTTCTTTTGGCATACTTGCTTCATATAGAATGCACGCCACTTCATGTCCTTGCTCGATTTCTCCAAGCTGTGGAGTGATACTTGTACACTCTGGCATTGCTTTCGGACAACGGTTTGCGAATCGGCAGCCAGTTGCAGGCATATTCTTTAGCGACGGGACGATTCCCTTGATTGAGCTTAGTTCTTCTTTGTCCTCATCCATTTTAGGGATGGCACCCATCATCAATTCTGTGTATGGATGCTTCGGGTTATAAAAAAGTGTGTCAACGTCAGCACGTTCAACAATCCGGCCTGCATACATTACGATGACTTCATCACACATTTCTGCAACAACGCCAAGGTCATGGGTGATCATGATGACCGACATATCATTAACTTCCTGGATACTCTTGAGCAATTCGAGAATCTGGGCTTGGACTGTCACGTCCAATGCTGTTGTAGGCTCGTCCGCAATCAGAAGCTTTGGCTGGTTGGCAATGGCCATCGCAATCATGACCCTCTGCCTCATACCTCCGGATAACTGGTGTGGATACTCATCTACGATTTTCTCAGGACGGGAAATGCCCACGCTTTTCAATAGCGCGATACTCTTCTGCCTTGCTTCTGCTTTTGAGATTTTTGTATGGTTGAACAATACTTCCTGCAGTTGGAATCCTATAGTAAAAACCGGATTCATCGATGTCATGGGTTCCTGGAAGATCATTGAGATATCCCGCCCGCGGATTTTGTTCATTTCCTTTTCGGATAACTGTTCGAGATGAACTCCTTCGAAAACAATCTCGCCGCCTCGAATCTTTCCAACCCCTTTTGGCAGGAGCTGCATGACCGATAGGCTCATAACCGATTTCCCGCACCCTGATTCGCCAACAACCCCGACAATCTGCCTTGGTTTGACAGCAAAACTCACCTTGTCTACAGCGTTATAAAATTCACCATCAATATTAAAAGCTGTTTCAAGGTTCTTGACCTCAAGCAAAGGTGCTTCATTATGTATTGAATAGTTGCTCATTTGGACACCTTCTCACATTTTAAATAATAAAATATTCTGCAAATTCGATATATTTTAATAAAATGTTATTACAGATTTATTACATTTGCAATACTTTTTTTTCAATTGGGAAATTTATAATTTTTTAGAAATAGTAAAAAAACCCGAGGATACTGGGTTTTTTAGGTTTTTAAAATTTTTAAAAATTTAGTAACTTTGTAAATTCACAGGAAGGAATCTTAAATGATGCTTTTTCAGTAAAATTTCTATTTTGCTTAAATTGTTTTACTATCTCATAGCCCATAGCGTAGCCCAGAAGCCTTGGTTTTCCGGCTAAACCAAACAAAATTTCATCATGCTGACGATCTTCTCTCGTAATTAGAAGCTTGTTTTCCACTTCTTTTTTCCAATAGTCAGCCAAAATTTTTGTCGAATATCGTCTGCTCCATTCCCCCGTATAATTTTCACCGCAATTTTCGGCAACTGCATGCTCAGCGAGGCCCTCTAAAATAATTGAATCCAGGAGAGTATATTCCTCAGGTTTTTTCTTTTGTGCCTGCATCCTGCATACATGGTGGTATTCATGCACGAACAATGCTTCCAGCTCTTTCTCGTCATCGACCGGAGTCAGGAAGATGAACATTTTATCGATGAAGGAAACGCCTGATTTCCCTTTCCCTTCCTTCATTAACCTCGCGTTCGATTGATCCATCGGAAAAATGAAGATTGGAATGTCCGGTCCATTCCATTTCTTTTTGTATTTATTAAAGAGTTCCTCTGTCCGTTTCCAGTACCCTTCTCTTTTCAACTTTTCGAAAACCCTTTTGTTTCGTCGGTCCGGCTTGTACATGCCAAAGTTCTTTAAATAGGAATAGATTTTTTGGGGATTATCGGCTTCCTGAAAATGTCCAAGCAGGTTTTCACACACTTTCTTTGTATTGGCAAAATCAGTTCCAAGCCACTTATCTGTCCTGACGATCACATTGCATTCCCTCCACTGGCTTACCCTTTTACAGCCATTTTATGTTATTAACAGCCAATGGTTCGAAGGGATCCTTCACATGGAGAAAATTTCCCAACATGAACAAAAAACGGAATCCACAACGGAAACATTTTATAATTCCCTGGACAAAGACTAAAAGCCAGAGAGGTCTCTGGCTTTTCACAGTTACTATATGTTTTCCTAATCCCAACTTAAGATCAAATTTTACTCGTTAATCTTCGGATCGAGCGCATCCCTCAGTCCATCGCCGACAAAGTTGAAACAAATAACGGTCAGGAGGATCATCAATCCCGGAGCCAGCGGATACCACCAGGATTTCAAAAGAATCGTGAAATTCTGTGCGTCCTGCAGCATATTGCCCCAGCTGGCGTGGGGCGGCTGTATTCCCAGACCCAAATAACTCAATCCTGATTCTGCCAGGATCACATAGCCTACTGCCAGCGTGGCCGATACGATGATCGGTCCCATGGCATTGGGCAGGATATGAGAGAAAATGATTGTTGGTGTTTTTGTACCAATCGTTTTGGATGCCAGGACAAACTCTCTCGACCTTAATGAGAGGAACTCACCTCTGACAAGTCGTGCAGTAGTTGTCCAACCCAACAGCGCGAAGATTAAAATCAGCTTATCCACTCCCGGCTTGAAAATCGTAACCAGCGTAATCAATAAGAAGATGGATGGGATTGACAGGATGATATCGACAAATCTCATGATGATCGCATCAACAATCCCGCCAACATAGCCAGCGACAGCTCCAAGGAAGGTGCCTATAGTAATAGACCCAAGAACCGATGCGAATCCGACCAAAAGCGAAATTCTTGCTCCATATAAAAGTCTTGAAAACACATCCCTTCCAAACCTGTCTGTGCCAAGCCAATGCTCACTGTTCGGCGGCTGCAATTTTAAAAGCAGATTCTGCTTGGAAGGTGAGTACGGGGCAATCATTGGCGCTAACAGAGCAGCAGTTATGATGATGATCAGAAAAATGCCGCCAAAAACAGCAAGTTTATTTTTCACGAATTTCCTGACTATGATTCCAAGCATTGTGTCATGCGAGGTGTTAACACCATGCAATTCCAGGCTGCCAGATTGATTTCCAGCTAGATTTGTTTTTGCCATGTTTACCTCCCCTTAATACTCGATCCTTGGATCAAAAATTGCGTACAGGATGTCTGCGATCAAATTACCGATCACGACGAATACCGCCGAAATGACAGTCAATCCCATCAGTACCGGATAATCCCGCTGGAACGCAGAATCTACGAATAACAAGCCAATTCCCGGCCAGGTAAAGATTTTTTCAACTATAACTGCTCCGCCAATGAAGGAAGGAATCATCAGACCAAAAATCGTGATGACTGGAATCAGTCCATTTCGAAGGCCGTGTTTATAGATGACTTTGTTCTCCTTGAATCCCTTCGCTCTAGCAGTCCTCATATAATCCTGCTTGATCACTTCCATCATGCTCGATCTTGTATACCTGGTCAGTCCTGCCATGTCCGCGGCCGCCAGAACAAATGCCGGCATGATTAAGTGATGGATTCTGTCCCAGAGACTGAACGGAGCATTCAGGGTTGCCACCCCACCTGTTGGGAACCAGTTATTCTGGACAGCAAAAACCATGATCAGAATCAAGCCAAGAAAGAAGTTTGGTGTTGCTACGCCTAGAAAAGATGTAACAGTTACTGTATAGTCAAGCTTCGAATACGGTCTTGTGGCCGAAATGATTCCAAAAGGAATGGAAATCAACAATGCCAGCAGAGTCGAAACGACCATCAATAAAATAGTATTCGGCATCCTGTTCATGATCATTTCCATTACAGGAACCCCTTTGCGGATCAATGAAGTACCAAAATCACCTTGAAGCATGGCTCCCAGCCATTTTAAATACTGGATATGAACAGGATCGTTAAGACCGTACCTTTCCATGAACCTGGCCTTGTCCTCAGGGCTGATCGTCGGATCCATCATCAAGCTGGCAGGATCCCCAGGCGCCAGCTTCATAATGGCAAAAGAGACGATGGTTATGCCCAGCAGCAAAGGAATGGCCATCAATATTCGGCGAATGATATAAGATAGCATGGCAATTCTCCTTTTAGTAATAAGAGATAATTAAACTTGAAAGGGAAGGGATTCTCCCTTCCCTCCCACCCTGATCCTATTGTTTCAGCCACCACTTGGAGATATCATAAAAATCATCCTTCGCGTGGAACACATAGCCTTCCAGATTAGCCGGCATGACCCTGTGAACATTTGGATAATACAGGAATGTGTATGGCTGGTCTTCTGCCAGCATCTTATAAATGTCGGCATATGCTGCTTTGTACTCATCCTGATCAAGGATCTGCTTCGCTTCTTCCATCAGCTTATCCGCTTCAGGATTCGAGTACCAGACGAAGTTCAAGCCTTCTTCCATCTGGCTTGTATGGAAAATATCATACTGATCCGGGAATGTTGACAAGCTCCATCCAAGGACAAGTGCGTCGTAATTCCAGTTTGGAGCCGAGATTTGCTCGATGAACGCGCTCCATTCAACGATTTCAGGCTTCGCTTCGATTCCGACTTCTTTCAATTGTTCCTGTAGTACGACGACAATGTCTTCCCTTACCTTGTTACCTTGGTTTGTTTTTACCGTGAAGGAGAATTTCTTGCCATCTTTGTCAAGGATTCCGTCACCATCTGAGTCCTTCCAGCCAGCTTCAGCCAGTAAAGATTTTGCTTTTTCAACATCAAATTCAAATTTAGGAACATCTTCATTGTATGCAAACGATAGTGGGCTTTCTGGAACATGCGCCACTTTTCCGTCTCCGTTCATGACAGAGCTGACGATTGCTTCCCTGTCAATAGCGTGAGTGATCGCCTGGCGGACTTTTTTGTCTTTGAACAGTTCGTTCTTTTGGTTGTATCCCAAATATGTGTATGAAAGACCAAGACCAGACTCCACTTTAACACCCGGGAATGACTTGACCGTTTCAATATCTGTACCTGGGACTCCAGCTGCAAAGTGGATATCACCTGCCTGGATTTGTGCAATCATGGCATCCATATCTGGAACGATCTTATACGTGAGTGTATCCAGGTATGGACGGCCTTTGAAGTAATCATCGAACGCTTCAACTTTTACATACTCTCCGTCTTTCCATTCAACGAATTTGAACGGACCAGTACCAATCGGGCTCTTAGTATTGAATTCATGCTCCCCGAGTTCAGCAACAGGGACATCCTTCAGGATATGCTCAGGCAGGATGTAGTAGCTTAATGATACTGGATAGAAGGAAGCATCCTTCTTGCTCAGCTTGAACTCGACAGTATAATCATCAACCTTTGAAACAGATTCCATTGCTTCGAAGGCAGATCCGCGCTCACCATTGTATTCAGGATTTTTCGGGATACTGAAGGTGAACACAACGTCGTCTGCAGTGAACTCTTCACCATCATGCCATTTGATGCCTTTTTTCAATTTCGCTGTAAAAGTCAGGCCATCTTCAGAAATATCAATAGACTCCGCCATGCTCATCGTCGGATTGAATTCAGTATCGGATGATACAAGACTGTCAAAAATGAACCCTTCAATGTCAGAGCTCGACGTATCAGTTGAGTAAAGCGGGTTGAAAACTGTTGGTGCACCAGTAGAACCAATGATCAAATCCCCGCCTTGCTGCGGACCCGAAGCCTGCTCTTCTTCTTTCTTGCCATCATCTCCAGGAGTTTCTTTTGGGTCCTCTGCATTATTTCCTGTACATGCTGTAAGGAAGATCGACAGGATCAGGGTAAGACTGATTAACAACCAGGAAGCTTTTCTTAATTTCACATTTTTTCCCCCTTAAATTTTTACTAGTTTTCAAGACAAGCAGAAAGGTGTTCCTATCTCCCCCCTTCAAATCCTGCAGCTGCCCTATGTATATAGATGGCAGGCAACAAAATGATTGTTCTTGACTTCTTTGAAGTCCGGGTTCACTTGTTTGCAAAGATCAAATGCGGCTGGACACCTTGTATGGAAGACACACCCTTTTGGCGGGTTAGCCGGGCTTGGCAGCTCTCCTTTTAAAATAATCCGCTCCCTCTTTATAACACCTTTTTTCCTGGGCACCGGCACAGCTGACAGCAGTGCCTGTGTATAGGGATGGAGCGGTTCTGCATATAGCTCTTTCTTTGAGGCAAGCTCCATCATTTTCCCAAGGTACATAACCCCTACCCTGTCGCTTATATGCCTGACAACACTTAGGTCATGGGATATGAAGATATAAGTAAGGCCGAATTCTTCCTGAAGGTCTTCCATCAAATTGATGATTTGTGCCTGAATGGAGACATCCAGTGCAGAAACTGCTTCATCAGCGATAATCAATTCCGGGTTCAACGCCAGTGTTCTGGCTATCCCGATCCTCTGCCTCTGTCCCCCCGAAAATTCGTGTGGATAACGGTTGATAAAGGAAGCATTAAGTCCTACCTTTTCCAATAAACCCTCAACATGTGCATCCCGTTCTTTGGCTTTATATATATGGTGGGTATCGAGTGGCTCCCTGATGATTGATCTCAACGTTTTCCTCGGATTGAGCGAAGCAAAGGGATCCTGGAAAATCATCTGGATATTTTTGCGCACATCCTTCCTCAAATCACTCTCTGCCAGTTGGGAGATATCCTGGCCATTGAAGATGATTTTTCCTTCAGTAGGTTCATAGAGTCGGATAATCGTTCTTCCGACAGTCGATTTGCCGCAGCCTGATTCTCCAACGATCCCTAATGTCTCTCCTTTATTCACCTTCAGATTTATTCCATCAACTGCCTTTATATGACCAACTGTCTTTTGCAGCAAACCAGCTTTGATAGGAAAGTGTTTCTTTAGGTCCTGTAATTCAAGCAAGGTTTCGGAGTTACTCTTTGATGTTTTATTTTCAAGAGATTCATTTGTTGAGATCATTTCTCCCCCTCCTTGCCATCGTGTAAAAAGCACCTTACAGACCTGGTACTGTACTTCCTCATAAGATTTGGCATTTCACTATAGCAACGGTCAAAAGCATGCGGGCAGCGTGGGGCAAAACGGCAGCCTTTTGGCAGGTTCTCGGGTGAAGGTACATTTCCTTCGATCGAGATAAGCCGCGCATGATCCTCGTCTATTGATGGAATTGAACCCATCAGACCATTTGTATAAGGATGGAGTGGGTTTTCAAACAGATCTTCCACCATTGCCTCTTCCACGACCTGGCCTGCATACATGACAACAACCCGGTCAGCGATATCAGAAACCACTCCTAGGTCATGTGTGATAATCAAGATGGAGGTATCGAATTTTGTGCTCAAATCCTTCATCAAGTCCAGGATTTGCGCCTGGATGGTCACGTCCAATGCTGTCGTTGGCTCATCCGCAATCAACAGCTTCGGATTACAGCTCATCGCCATCGCAATCATCACCCGCTGGCGCATGCCCCCCGAAAGCCGATGGGGATAATCATTGATGATTTCCTTTGCACGGGAAAAACCAACTAGTTCAAGCATCTCGATCGCCTTTTTCTTTGCCATCGCCTGATTCAACCCCTGATGATATGTCAGGACTTCGGTGATTTGCTCCCCGATGGTAAGCACAGGATTCAGTGATGTCATCGGCTCCTGGAAAATCATCGAAATGTCATTGCCGCGGATCCTGCACATTTCTTCCTCGCTGGCTTTAACAAGATCCCGTCCATCAAACTGGATCTGCCCGTCCACAATTTCCCCTGGCGGACTAGGAATCAATCGCATGATAGATAGAGAAGTGATACTTTTTCCAGACCCCGACTCCCCCACCAGTGCGACAGTTTCCCCTTTATTGATCACAAGGTCTACTCCGTCTACTGCTGGAATCACTGTTTTTTTCCTTTTAAAATAGGTTTTAAGATTCTTTAGTTCCAATAAGGCTGTCACGATTCTTGCACACCGCCTATCTAATGAAATTGATATAAAAAGAATTGACTTTCTGACCAGTTAAAGATTCTGATAATTATTAATTATTAGAGACGTAGTTCTTTTATTACACTTTCATTACTTTTTTTAAGACAATATTCCGTCGTTATTTTTTAAAAGCATGCTTTTTGAAGGAAAAATACTTTTTCAGGAAAATAGATTTAGGTATTTTTCAGTTAAGTTTGGGTGCTTAATTTTCTGTTTTTTCAGAGGCAAAGCTCGGGTAGCTAAAGAACAGGTAGTAGAGGGGAATTACTTTTATCGAAGTACTAGAGCGGGAGCATATTCGGACAATGCAGGGGCGTTCATTTTACCGGAATTCACAAACCAGCGGAAAAAACGGGGAATACACAACTTCATTTGCTCCGCACCAATGCCAAAACAAAATAAAAAGCAGAAACCCTCAACTAAACTGGGTTTCTGCTTCTATATGCGAGGGTCTCTCCCTCGTATTCCATTATCCTTCGTATTTTTTGAAAGCAATTGTCGCGTTGTGGCCGCCGAAGCCCAGTGAGTTGCTGATTGCAGCATTTACCTGATGCTTGCGAGCTGTGTTTGGCACATAGTCCAGGTCACATTCTGGGTCTGGTGTTTCCAAATTGATTGTTGGCGGCAAGATTCCTTCCTTCAAAGACAGGATCGTGAAGATGGCTTCAATCCCGCCTGCCGCTCCAAGCAAGTGGCCTGTCATTGATTTGGTTGAACTGACTGAAAGCTTGTAAGCATGCTCGCCAAATACTGATTTGATGGCCATTGTTTCATATTTATCATTATATTCAGTGCTTGTTCCGTGGGCGTTAATGTATCCTACTTCTTCTGGTGCAAGGCCTGCATCGTCAAGAGCCATTTTCATTGCTCTTGCTCCGCCTTCCCCTTCAGGAGCTGGAGCGGTAATGTGATAGGCATCGCCGGTAGCACCATAACCAACGATTTCAGCATAGATTTTTGCTCCACGGGCCAATGCGTGCTCCAGATCTTCAAGGACAACGATTCCCGCGCCCTCACCCATAACAAATCCATCACGATTTTTATCGAAAGGCCTGCTCGCTTTTTGCGGATCCTGATTGGTAGATAGCGCTGTATTTGCACAGAAGCCTGCGAAAGACATTTTTGTAATCGGCGCCTCTGCCCCTCCAGTAACCATTACGTCAGCGTCGCCGCGCTGGATGACCTTGAAGGCATCCCCGATTGAGTTAGTTCCAGTCGCACATGCTGTGACAGTACAAGAGTTAAAGCCTCTCGCACCAAGTGTGATCGATACCTGTCCAGTTGCCATATCAGGAATCATCATCGGCACGAAGAAAGGGCTGACCCTGCGATATCCTCTGTTCATGAACGTTTCGTGCTGCTGTTCGAATGTCTCCATTCCGCCGATACCAGATCCAATCCATACACCGACTCGCGGAGCATTTTCATCCGTGATTTCAAGTCCTGAATCCTTCACAGCCATCAATGATGCAGCAACCGCATAATGAGTGAAGCGGTCCATCTTCCTTGCATCTTTCCGGTCAATAAAGTTCTCAACATTGAATTCCTTAACCTCTGCTGCAACCTTTGCAGGGAAATCATCGGCATTCAGTCTCGTAACAGGGCCTATTCCCGATACACCTTCAAGTATATTATTCCAGGTAGTTCCCGCGTCATTTCCAAGAGGCGTAACAGCCCCGATACCAGTAACAACGACTCTGCGTTTCTCCATCATTATTGCATCTCCTTTATCTATACCGTATTTAATATAAGACTGTTTTCGGGTATTAAGTTTGCATGCTCTTTTTTCATAAAGGCTGTTTTCGTAAGGCTGTTTTCGTAAAGATTGTTGTTAAAATCCTAAAGCCGATTTTAACGTGTAAAAAAGCCGTTTTGTAGTTCGGAATTAAGTGTGCAAGCTCTTTTCTCATAATTAGCTTTAATTTTTGTGAAGAAACATGGGCCATTCAATCCTAGTTTGTAATCAATAGCAACAAAGTTTGAGAAAAGAGCCTTTCGTAAAGATTGTTGTTAAAATCCTAAAGCCGATTTTAACGTAATAGTAGGCCATTTTGTTGGTCGGTATTAAGTTTGCATGCTCTTTTCTCACAAAAGAATCAACTTTACAAAGAAAAATAGGTCATTCAATCCTATTTTGCAGTCAATAGCAACAAAGTTTGAGAAAAGAGCCTTCATAAAAGAACCAACTTTACAAAGAAAAATAGGTCATTCACTCCTATTTTGCAGTCAGTAGCAACAAAGTTTGAGAAAAGAGCCTAATATAAAGTTCTTCTATTCCGTTTATAGACCCCAGCGCATGGCAAGGGCGCCCCATGTCAACCCGCCGCCAAAGCCAACCATTACCACTACATCGCCGTCCTTGATTTTCCCTGCTTCCAATTCTTCAAAAAGGGAGATCGGAATTGACGCGGCTGATGTATTTCCGTATTTATGGACGGTCTTTGACATTTTTTCTACGGGGAGCTCAAGTCGCTGGCGGGCTGATTCCATAATCCTGATATTTGCCTGATGAGGAATCAGGAAATCAACATCCTCTTTTGATAGTCCAGCTTTTTCAAGAACATTGATGCTGCTCTCACCCATTTGCCTAACCGCAAATTTGAACACTTCACGGCCATTCATCACAATATAATCATCCTGATACAGATGCTTTCCGCCGGAACCGTCAGAGCCCAACTCGAATGAAAGAACTCCTTTTCCGTCAGAAACAGGTCCCATGACAACCGCACCGGCTCCATCACCAAATAGCACGGCTGTGTTACGATCTTTCCAATCGGTTATCTTGGAAAGCTTTTCTACACCTACTATTAAAACATACTTATAAGTGCCAGCTTCAATAAATTGCTTTCCGGTAACCATTCCATACATAAATCCCGCGCACGCAGCACTCAGGTCCATCGCAGCCGCCTTTTTCGCTCCAAGCTGGTCCTGGAGCATGCACGAGACGGTAGGAAATGGCTGATCTGGAGTAACTGTCGCAACAAGAATCAAGTCGAGCTCTTCAGCTGAAATCCCAGCATTCCTGATTGCCTCCGCTGCAGCACGATAGGCTAAATCCGATGTATCCATATCGTCGCCTGCTATTCTTCTTTCTTCAATCCCTGTCCTGGTCCGGATCCACTCATCCGAAGTATCCATCCTCTTTTCCAAATCGAGATTTGTTACCACTTCCTCCGGCAAATACCGCCCAACCCCAATTATCCCTGCATTCATGGGATCCAACTCCTTTTATCTTGGATTCTGTCTATTTTCGCTAAAATTTTTATTATCAATTATTATGACTTGGTACTAATTTTACCAGAAACTGCTCTTTCACTGCAACTGAAAATTGAGATTTCCGCATATGCCCTAGTCCATGTGGCCATATGAATCATAAACTGACAGTGAAGACCGTTGCTTTTGGGCATTTTTTCAACGCGCCAGGACAGACTGGAATAAGCCAGTCTAACCAGTTGCTTAAGATCAAACTAAATAGGAAGGTGGGAGTGAAAATGGAGGATGGAAGAGATAGAGACTTATTTGGTTTCAGGCTAAAGAGAGAGGATGAAGAGAGCCCAGATCAACGAGAGAGGGAGAATACGCATTTCGATCATTTTATGTTCGGGAAGCCAAGATACAAAGAAGAATCAAGTGAGCAAAGTGAGAAAAATGATTCTCCCCTTAACAAGTATCTGGGACAAATCGATTTAGATAAAGTGATGTACCATGTAGATACACTGATCACATCAGCCAAAGAGCTCAAACCGCTAGTGGGAAAGGTTAAACCTCTTTTTGATCATTTCATAGATAAAAACAAAAGCTGAGGCGAGCCTCAGCTTTTCCTGTGTATGCTATTCTTTTGCAGCATCAGCTTTTCCGAGCTCATAAGCTTCGTTCATAACATTTGTGAAAAGCGTGAAAAATGGCTGCAGGTTGTCCATAGTCAACTCAATGCCTGCCTCCTGCAGTTTTTGCTGCGCTTCCGGAAGGTACTTCATGGCAATTTGCATGAACTCCATTGTTTTGTCATTGCTTTGCATGTCTATTATCTCCTTTAATAATAGCTCTTTTCGTAAATTATGTTGCTTGCACACCCTTTATCACCTATCCGATTCGGAAGCATCTTCGAAAAGAGCCCGAAACCTTTCGGACTGCGGGTCAGTGCAGGTGTACGAAAAGCAGCAATCAATACGAGTAAAGCTTTAATAATAATTACTGGTTGGGCAATTTACCATTTTCTTTATAAGAATTAATATAAGTGCCTATTCTTTCCCTGAAGTTAGAATCGACTTTAGGACTGAACTTGCCCAGGGAAATAACCCCATCCTGAAAGTCGAATGACAGGTTGCCAGACTTAAGCTCTCCATTATTGAACTTATCGGCCGTCAATTCATACAAGTCATCGACATGCTGGACAGTACTTGTCAACACCGTCGATTCACCGAAATCCGACTGGTCTGAAATATAGCCGATAATATACAAGCCTCGGTCCTTCACTCTTTCAATGACAGGTACATTATACCCATCTCCAGCAGGATATATGACATCAGCCCCTTCATCCAGGACATCATTCAGGACATCGAGTGCCTTTTTTTGGTCATCCCAGTGCCCAACATAACGAATGTCGACCTTCATATCCTTGTTTTCAAAGATTGCGCCATCGTAAAAGCCTTCCACTTCAGGCTGCCACTCATATGCTGCAATGATTCCGACTCTGCCGGTTTCAGACATGTGGCTCGCGACCATTCCGCCAAAAAAGCCCATGGCATATGCCTTGAAATTTAGGCTTGTCGTATTTTTTGACCTGGCATCCCCATTAAAGCTAATGAAATGTATATCGGGATATTCCCCTGAAATTTTATTGAAATAGGCAGCGTATTCATTTCCATGCCCATATATTAAGTTGACTCCCTGTCTGTCAAACTCCCTCACTGCAGCCTCTACGGCTTCTTGTGAATTCATTCCTTCTTTGAAAAAGACATCAACTTCCAGGCTGGATTGGATTTGCAGAAGTCCACGATATCCTTTCGTCCCCCACACCTGATCATTAATAGTTTCAGGCACCAACAGGCCGACTTTCTCTACCTTGCCTGTTGCTAGTGGTTGTCCGCATCCCCCAAGCAAAAGAAGGCTTAACAATATTAGCCCGAAACGTTTCAGCATCCGATGCATCTCCTTTATGCGCCACTGTGCAAATCCTTCAAATCATTCAGTGCCCGCTTTATTAAAATGGAACCGATTATAAGAATCTTTTACCATTTTACTCTTTGGAGTATAACTTTGAAAAGTGGTTTATCGAAATTCACTTAGACTCTGCTGTCCTGTATCCGGGTAAATTGCTCTTTTTGCCTGTTTAACCCCTTGCTGATTTGCTCATTTTTTTCTACTGTTCTGACTTTGATAGACCCTTTAAAGTTCGGCGGCTTAACTTCATTCCTAAGTATTGCAGGTTCCTTGCCAATCAGCTCCTCTGCACACTGCAGCCATCTGCCTCGTTCTCCACTCGATAGTATATACTGGCCCTTTTGGCCTGATTCAGCCATTTCCTTTATCGTTTTTACAGCATCCTCGATATACAAACAATCATGCTTCCACTCCCATTGACTAATATCAGGAATTTTCCTGCCTTCAATTGAAGAATGAGAAATTGCCTGCTGAAAGAAACACTCCTCCGGCTGCCAGGGTCCATAAATGGTTGGCAAGTAGATTGTCAGCAGCGTTGATTCCCGGCTGCTGATAAACCTGCTCATTTTAGTATCTGCTTCTCTCAATTCCACATTTTCCTCGGCAAAAAATGCAGGCAGTATAACGACTGTCGGCAGACTTTTCAAATGTCGGTTTTCTAATTTGCTTAAAAGTGTTTCCATTAAATCATCTGTCTCATTCCGTGCTTGGAGCGATTCAAACAAAGTCAGAAAGAGAAAACCTTCTGCTTCTTCAACTTGCCAGTCTTGAAGGCCGATTTCTGTGAAGTTGGCATTCCTGCCGATTTCCAGGCGTTTTTCTTCTGTAAAATAATCCTCTTTGGACTCTTCTGGATGGATACCAGCTATCTCAACGCCCAGATCAAGCAAATACCTGCAAAGGCTATATCCTATAAAATCATATATTCCGAGAATTACTGCCCTTTCCATATTAAATTCCTCCTTGCAAATACTCTCTTGTATCCTATGAATATAAACTTGAAAATATTTGCAGGGAGTTAAAGGACTTGCTCATGTTTTCTAAAAAACTGAACGATTTGGCTTCCTACTTGAAGCATTTTTTCTGGAAGTACATAGCTTAAGGTAACCGGCAGGTCATCCTTTTCCCATTCAACCGACAGTTCCTTAATGATACTTGATTGCTTGTAAGCCCTGTTTCCTGATAATACTTGGATGATCTTCACCGGGGTATCTTTATTGAAGGCAGGTCTGGAAGATTCGCTGTCAAGGCTTTCAAGGAGCGTGTTAATATCTGTTTCATACGCCGCTTCGAGTTCAGCGACAAGCTTTTTATAAAAAAACTTATTCTCTTTTTCCTGCTCCAGATGGGTACTGAGAGAAAGGATCGGATTGATCAGGACCAGGCTCCTTATTTTAAAATCATTATGCTTTAATAATTTCAAGGCCACAAGCGCACCCATTCCTTCAGCGACTAAATGGAAGGAAGTATTCAATATTTCATTACGGACGATATGGCTGCACAGTCTCAGCGTTAACTCGACAGCCTTTTCACTTCCCCAATGTCTTCCATATAAATTTGAATAAAAAACAGTATACCCTTCTTTTTTCCATATGTTCAACAGTGAACGTTTACCCTCATTCTGCGTCCAGAAGCTGCTGTTGCTGCTCACAAAGTGCCTTTCATCTCCAATCATCAGGATACCGAAACCATTTGGCCTTTCAGGATAATGGATGACATTCCATTCGGTATCCAGTTTAAAGTTCCGGCTCTCCATCTTACCAACCCCTTCCATACAGATTATTCATATTACTGTATGTAGTTTAACAGGAAATGAAAGGGGGTTTGCCCATTTTTCCATATTAATCCCTTATCTTTGCTCAAATTTTCTTGATCCCGCCAAATTTTATCGGTAAAATCGAATTGTTCTATGAAAACGCTTTTCATTTTATTTAAATTTCATTTATAATTTATATGGCTTGTGGTAAGATGAGAAAAGATTTAATAATGTAAGAGGTGAAAATCGTGAAATATTTCTGGACTTTACTCTGGACATTCCTCCTGGTTCTAATGCTAAATTATGTAGCCGGCGCGATGATCGGCGTTGGATTGGACTTAGCTCAAAGTGTGATCATTGCAGTTGTGGCAACAATCATTATCCTTGTGATTCCTGCAGTTCTTCCAACTGGTTCTGAAGAAAATCATAGTCATTAAATAAGAAATGCGTAAGCGCCTTGATCAGCCCTGACAAGCGCTGCCCGACAAAACACCCCATCGTGTGGCTGGCGGGTTTGCACGTCCTGGGCCTTAGAGGGCCGACCGGTGAAGTCGGTTTTTGACTTCATTGGGCGGACCGAAATCGAAAAGTATAGCCGACTGTCCAGAAACGCAGAAACTGGAGACTCCGACCCTGCCGGCGGAGTTGAAGTTTCGAGAGTTTCTAGGAGGCGACACTAGACAATTCGAAAAGCGGAGGCGACTGCCCAACTCCGACATGCGTTGGAGGGCCTGACAGTGAAGTCGCCCTTTGACTTCATTGGCAGGACCGAAACGTCTCGAGGAGTTAGGAGCCGCAGCTAGACAAGCGACTCGAAGGGCTAGGCGCTGGAGCTAGACACTAATCCTGGTGTAAAGCTTCAACTTTCTTATAAATTCACAAAAAAGTCATCCAAAGCGGATGACTTTTTTCATTCTATATAATGCTCAACGAGATATCTCCTTCTTTAACCCCAATTTCTACCTGGCTCTTCTCTTTGATCCTGCCTGCAATGATTTCCCTGGCAAGTTTAGTTTCCAAACTCCTCTGGATAAATCGCTTCAATGGTCTCGCTCCGTATACGGGATCGAATCCATGTTCAGCTAGAAACTCTTTTGCTTCATCCGTGATTGACAGGTGTATCTGCTGGTCGGATAGCCTTGCTTGCAAATTCTTTACCAGTTTTCCGACAATCATTTTGATTTCCTTTAATGCCAAAGGCTTAAACAAAATGATTTCATCTACACGATTCAAGAATTCCGGCCGGAAATGGCTACGCAGTTGGCCCATTACAAGATCCCTGGTTTCAGAGGAGATTTCTTCATCCCCATTCTGCCGGTCAAGCAAATGGTGCGAACCAATATTGGAGGTCATGATGATTACAGTATTCTTAAAGTCGACCACTCTTCCTTGAGAATCCGTTACCCGACCATCATCCAGCATTTGCAGAAGGATATTGAAAACTTCTGGATGTGCTTTCTCAACTTCATCGAGGAGGATGACAGAATAAGGATTTCTTCTGACTGCTTCAGTAAGCTGGCCGCCTTCCTCATACCCCACATATCCCGGAGGTGCTCCAATCAGCCTTGACACTGCATGTTTTTCCATATACTCAGACATATCAATCCGGATGATATGCTCTTCACTGTCAAACAATGACTGAGCAAGCGTTTTGGCCAGTTCCGTTTTACCAACACCAGTAGGCCCCAGGAAAATGAATGACCCAATCGGCCTGTTTGGATCCTTGATGCCCGCTCTTGCTCTTAGGACTGCATCGGCAACAAGTGATACTGCATCATCCTGGCCGACAACCCGTTCATGCAGAATGCTCTCAAGCTTTAGTAACTTTTCGCGCTCTCCTTCAACCAGCTTCATCACGGGTATGCCCGTCCACCGTGAAACGATTCCAGCAATTTCTTCTTCAGTCACTTCCTCACGAAGAAGCCGTTCTCCTTCATTTTGGCTAACTTCCAATTCAAGCTCTTTCAATACTTTTTCAAGAGAAGGGATACGGCCATGCCTTAATTCAGCGGCCTTGTTCAAGTCATAGTCATTTTCTGCTTTTTCCAGCTCCCGTCGCAGCTTTTCAAGCAGCTCCCGCTGTTCCTGTACCTTTTGGATGCCTTCCTTTTCCTTCTGCCATCTCGATTTCATTGCATTCGCTTTTTCCCTTAAGTTGGCGAGTTCCTTACGAAGAGTTTCGAGTCGCTCGCGGCTCGCATCATCTTTTTCCTTTGTCAACGCAGCTTCTTCAATTTCCAGCTGCATCACCCTTCTTGTCACTTCATCTAGCTCAGTCGGCATCGAGTCAATTTCTGTACGGATCATTGCGCAAGCCTCATCAACCAGGTCAATCGCCTTGTCAGGCAGGAATCGGTCTGTGATGTATCGATCTGACAATGCAGCAGCAGCCACTATTGCACGGTCATGGATGTTGACTCCATGGTGGATTTCAAACCTTTCCTTCAATCCCCGTAAAATTGACACTGTATCCTCAACGTCTGGTTCTTTTACCAATACCTGCTGGAAGCGGCGTTCAAGTGCAGGATCTTTTTCGATGTATTTTCTGTGTTCGTCAAGGGTTGTTGCACCGATGCAATGGAGCTCCCCGCGAGCAAGCATTGGTTTTAGCATATTCCCGGCATCCATTGCCCCCTCAGTCTTGCCCGCACCTACAATTGTATGGAGTTCATCAATGAACAACAGTATTTTGCCTTCACTCTTTTTCACTTCATTCAAAACCGCTTTCAGCCGCTCTTCGAATTCGCCCCGGAATTTCGCGCCTGCGATCAGCGAACTCATGTCCAACGCAAAAATCGTCTTATCCTTCAGGCCTTCCGGAACATCCCTCCGTACAATCCTTTGTGCCAGTCCTTCTACAATAGCTGTCTTACCTACACCTGGCTCCCCGATCAAAACCGGATTATTCTTCGTCTTCCTTGAGAGTATACGGATGACATTGCGAATCTCACTGTCCCTGCCGATTACCGGGTCGACCTTTCCTGAACGGACCTCCTCCACAAGATCACGTCCGTATTTTTTCAACACTTCATAAGTTGCTTCTGGGTTTTGTGAAGTCACTCTCTGGTTCCCCCTAACACTATTAATTCTCGCCACTAATGTGTCTCTGTTAACACTTAATTTCCTCAAAGCTGCGCCTGTTTCAGATCCAGGTATCTCAAGTAAAGCTAGCAAAACATGTTCTACAGATAAATAGTCATCTTCAAACTGTTTCATTTCCTTTTCTGCCTGGGCCAAAACCTTTTGCAGTGCTGCTGTAATGTATAATTTCCCCTGTTCTGCTCCGCTTCCGGAAACTTGCGGTTTCTTTGACAGGCTGCGGTTTAATTCTTCTCGAAAATGGTCTAGATTTATTCCGGTACCAGAAAGCAAGGTTGCCGCCAGGCTGCCGTCCTGTTCAAGCAAGGCAAGCAACAGATGCGGATCATCCACTTCCTGATGATTATGTTGAACAGCCAGGGTCTGAGCTGATACAAAGGCATTTTGCAAGCTTTCTGTCATTCTATTTAAATCCATGACCAATCACTCCTTTGACCTTTTTTGACCTTTAGTTTTATTATAATAAAAATCTCCAAATAGTAAAGCCATCCGCACTGGATGGCTTTAAGAAAGACAGTATGAATTTCATTCCGGAAATCCTGGATGAACCAGGGGGAGTTATTTAAACTTTGGCATATATGTCCAGTGGCGGTTGTGGTTGGAGTTTTCCGGAAAACGATCCCCAGCTTTAAGTTTAATTTTTTGCGGATTGTTGACATTGCTGCCTGTTTCACCAATTTCAATGTAAATACCATTATTGGGTGCCTTTTGTCCGGCACGGAACTGATGACTTTGCCCCATTTGCCTTCCTCCTTCATAAAAGTATTCCGGCAATTTTATTATTTACTGATTTAAATAAAGTATTTATGCATATTTTATCCTTTCAAAAAAAGGGGTTATACGGTACATTAGTGTGTATGAGAAAAAAAGAGCAGACATCTTTTCAGCCACTTTAAGCGCTCCACGCCTAAAACGCCGCCCCAATTGGCTGAAAACCTGTTGGGCACTGGAGCTGGATCATTCTCAACGTCATCTTAAATAAACGGAGGAATGCAAAAACAATATGGAAAATTTCTATGAATTGATTAAATACATATTTCTTGGCCTATTCCAGGGAATCACCGAACCGATCCCTGTATCATCCAGCGGACACCTGGAGATAGCAGAGCATTTTTTCAAACTGCAAATTGAAGGAATGAGTTTTGCCCTTCTAATGAATACAGCTTCCCTATTTGCTGTTTTGTTAATTTACAGAGCCGATATCATCCGGTTAATTGTTAACGGAATTGCATATCTTAAAAGTAAAGATCCCGAGGCAAAATCAGATTTTATGTTCATCATTTATCTAATTGTCGGGACAATTCCTGCTGGTGTCATTGGGATCCTATTCGGCGATTTTATCGAGAAAGAACTGGCCCATATTAAAACTGTTGGGGTAACACTTATAGTGACCGGCCTGGCGCTCTGGCTGATCCGAAACATGCGGGGCCGCAAGAATGACGGAGATTTAAGCTTTAAAGATGCCATTATTGTTGGACTTGCCCAAGCAGTTGCACTTATCCCCGGCATCAGTCGTTCTGGTGCAACAATTGTCGCAGCGATGAGCCTGGGTATGAGACAGGAAACGGCACTGAGGTACTCTTTCCTGCTTTATATTCCAGTTAGTTTCGGCGGAATGATTCTCGGTTTTTCTGATCTTTTGCTTGATGACCGTCTTGGAGAGCTGGCATTGCCGTATTCTTTTGCCTTCATCGCTTCACTGATTGCCTCTTACTTCTCTTTAAAATGGTTCATGAATATCATGGCGCGCGGAAACTTAAAGTACTTTGCAATATACTGCTTCATTGTTGGGCCACTGGTCTTGCTCTTTTCCTAATACAAGAAAAGCCGGCTACCTTCATAGCCGGTTTTTTCGTTTTTTGTCACTCTGAAGTGACCTCCTTTATGCCCTTTTGCCTCGTGGTTCACTTATTTGGGCAGTTACGATCTTCTATAGAACCTTTTCGCTCCTTCAGCCACTCATTCGAGCTTATAGAACATTTCTATAGAACCTTTTCGCTCCTTCAACCACTCATTTGGGCTTAAAGAATATTTCTATAGGACTTCTCCACCTCTTCACCCAATCAATCTTTCAATATCTCCACAAGCAATGCCTTCTGGGCATGGAGTCTGTTTCCTGCCTGTTCGAATACCACTGAGTGCTCACCGTCCATCACTCCTGCTGTTACCTCCTCGCCGCGGTGCGCGGGGAGACAGTGCATAAACAAGTAGTCTTTTTTCGCTGCTTTGAGTATTGCTTCATTCACCTGGTAGCCATGGAAATCATTTAATCTCTGCTCATTTTCCAACTCCTGGCCCATGCTGGTCCATACATCTGTATAGATGATATCCGCGTCTTGAACAGCTTCTTGAGGTGATTCCGTGATGACCATGTTTGCACCACTTTTTCTTGCAAGGTCCTCACACCGTGCTGTTATCGTTTTATCGGGGAAGTATCCTTTTGGTGAAGCAATATATACATCCATCCCGATTTTTGTGCAGGCGATCATCAGTGAATGGGCAACATTGTTCCCATCACCGATGTAAGCAAGCTTAAGGCCTTTAAGCTTCCCTTTTTTCTCATAAATCGTCAACAGATCAGCAAGTGCCTGGCATGGATGATACAGATCGGTCAGACCATTAATGACAGGTATGTCGGCATAATCGGCCAATTCCTCAACTGACTCGTGCGAGAAGGTTCTGATCATGATGCCGTCCAGGTATTGCGAGAGAACCTGGGCTGTATCTGCCACTGTCTCTCCGCGCCCAAGCTGAAGGTCGTTTCCATTTAAATAAAGAGCACTGCCACCAAGCTGGATCATGCCTACCTCAAATGATACTCTAGTACGCGTTGAGGACTTGTCGAAGATCATACCCAGTATTTTGCCTTTGAGGGGCTGGTCAAATTGTTTCTTTAAAGTTTTTTCCTTCAAGATGACTGCCTTTTCTAATAAAGTTAAGATTTCCTGTGGTTCCAAATCGGCCAGGGTTAATAGGTCTTTGCCTTTTATATCAATATGAAGCTGCTGTAGTGCTGTCATTCTGCCATCACTTCCTCATTAGTTTCTGTCAGCCATTGATCCAGGGAGTTAACGTTCCAACTTTCGGCTGATGCACTTTTTAATAGTGCATGCAGTGTTTCCTTTTGGGTCAATACGATCTTCCGGTTCTTGACAGCCCATTCCCTCAAAGATAAATCTCTTTCTGATGAACCCGGACAATACAAGGCTGCCACTTTTTTATGGTCGGATACTTTTTCGATATGAATTAAATGAAAATCGGCTGCCAGTTTTCCTGCTTCCAATAAATCATTTTCATCTGCAAAGGCGATGTCTCCCTGGACAGCTTTTCCGCTGATTGAATGGAAGCTCTTATGCAGTGCCTCTTCAAGTGTCGATGCAATGCTGATGCCTTCCCCTGTCGATATCATTTGCGGACCAGTCCTGGCGTCCAGCCCTTTTAATGCAAAGTTCGAAAATACCGGATGCTTTACGACTGTGTATCTTGCATCAGAGTCGAGCAGAACTTCATCTTTCGACAAAATATATTTCCCAAGCAATATTTTTGTCGCTTTTTTGACTAATTCAACACCAGCTGCCTTGCTGACGATCGGCATCGTCCTGCTTGAGCGCGGGTTGACTTCAAGCAGATACACTTCGTTTCCCTTAACAATGAACTGGATGTTCATTAATCCCTTATACTTCAATTCCTTCACGATTTTCTTTGCATACTCCGCCATCCGCTGCTTCGTTTCATTTGGGAAGCTTTGGGCTGGGATGATGCAAAAGCTGTCCCCCGAATGGACGCCGGTCTTTTCGATATGCTCGATGATGGCCGGTATCAGGACATGCTCCCCATCGGACGCAAGATCAAGTTCCGCCTCAGTTGCTTCAAGGTATTGATCAACCAGAATTGGGTATTGAATGTTACCTTCATCCACTACTCTTTTCAATTCATCCTGATCTCGAAGTATCACCATATTAAGTCCGCCAATCACATACGAAGGCCGGATTAAAACTGGATATCCTAACTCCTCCACAGCAGACAGCAGTTCACCCTCATCCTCAGCTGTTTCACCCTTTACACGCGGAATCTTAAGCTTGTCGAGCAGCTGATAAAATTGATCCCGGTCTTCGAACAGGTCAATTGTTGCTGAACTTGTTCCAAGCAGCTTGACTCCTGCTTCCTCAAGACCCTTCGCCAGATTCAAGGCAGTCTGCCCGCCCAGCTGGACTATGACTTCCTGTATTCCTTCCATTTCAATCACATTCAGGATGTCTTCCATTGTTAAGGGTTCAAAATATAATCGATCTGATATGGCAAAATCAGTGCTGACAGTCTCCGGGTTATTGTTGATCATGATCGTTTCAACATTTTCTTCTTTGAGGGCAAAAACGCCATGAACCGAGCAATAATCAAACTCAATTCCCTGACCGATGCTAATCGGGCCGCTGCCAATGACAAGCACCTTTCGTTTGCTGCTATCAACCGTCGCTTCATTTTCACCAAGATAGCTGGAGTAAAAATAATTGGACGCAGATTCGAATTCCGCCGCACATGTATCGACCATTTTATAAACAGGTTTGATACCATGGCTTTTCCGCAGCTCCCTGACCTTCTGCTCACGAACACTCCACTTTTTGGCCAGAAAAGCATCACTGAATCCTTTTTCTTTCAGAGATCTAAGCTTTGGAGCTGTAATACTTTCAAATTGAAGCCCTTCAATCGACTTCTCAATATCGGTCAAAGACTTGAATTTATTCAGGAAAAATAAATCGATCTTTGTTATTTCATGGAGGGATTGAATTTCCATACCCCGACGCAGCAATTCGAGCAATGCAAAAACCCGCTGGTCTGTCTGTTTTCCAGCCAGAGCATTCAGCTGTTCGACAGTAAATTCTTCAAACGCCGGCAGTTGTAGATCCAGAGCATTGCTATTCAGTGACCGTATCGCTTTGATAAAAGCTCGTTCAAAGCTTCGGTCAATTGCCATTGCTTCCCCTGTTGCCTTCATTTGCGTCCCTAAGGTCCTGTCGATTTGCGGGAATTGCTCAAACGGCCATTTCGGTATTTTCACCACTACATAGTCGAGCGACGGCTCATAGCTGGCAAAGGTATTGCCTGTAACAGGGTTAATGATTTCGGAAAGGTTGTAACCGGCTGCCAGCTTTGCGGCCATCCGTGCGATTGGATATCCTGTCGCTTTCGATGCGAGCGCTGAGGACCTGCTGACCCTGGGGTTTACTTCAATCAAAAAGTAATTTTTGCTCTTAGGGTCGAGGGCAAACTGGATATTGCAGCCTCCTACGATTCCCAGAGCTGATATAATTTTAACAGCGGATGTCCGAAGCATATGGTATTCTCGATCCGTCAGCGTCTGTGATGGAGCTACTACGATGGAGTCGCCAGTATGGATGCCAACCGGGTCGATATTCTCCATATTGCAGATGGAGATGCAAGTACCAGCAGCGTCACGCATCATTTCGTATTCAATTTCCTTATAGCCTGCAATGCTTCTTTCAACCAGGCATTGATTAATCGGGCTCTCATTCAGCCCGCCGGATACAAGAGAGATCAATTCTTCCATTGTTCCGGCAATCCCGCCGCCTGTGCCTCCCAGCGTGTAGGCGGGCCTTACAATTAACGGAAAGCCGATTTTGTTTGCAAAGGCCACCGCTTCTTCAACAAATTGAACGATTTCACTCTCCGGCACTGGTTCATTCAACTCATGCATCAGGCTGCGGAATGCTTCCCTGTCTTCTCCTTGCTTAATACTCGAAACTGAAGTCCCCAGCACTTTTACATTGTATTTTTCGAGAATGCCCTCTTCACTTAGCTTGAACACAAGATTCAATCCTGCCTGGCCGCCAAGAGTCCCTAAAATACCATCCGGCTTTTCCCGCTGGATCACTTTTTCTACCGCTTCTGCCGTCATCGGTTCAAAATAGACTGCATCTGCAAATACATGATCCGTCATGACAGTTGCCGGGTTATTGTTTACAAGAATGACCCGGTATCCTTCCTCTTTCAAGGCAATGCATGCCTGTGTCCCTGCATAATCGAATTCAGCGGCCTGGCCGATAATAATGGGGCCAGAACCGATTACCAGTATTGAATGAATATTTTTATCCTTAGGCATAGCTGACTTCTCTCCGTTTTCTGTATTTGACTGTATTGATGAAATCTTCAAATATGAATACACTGTCTTCAGGTCCAGGACTGGCTTCTGGGTGGAACTGAACAGTCATCAGCGGCCATTTTTCATGGTAAAGGCCTTCGATTGACTGATCATTTTTATTGAAGAAACGAACCTTCAATCCTGTACTGTCGATACTTTTTGGATCAACTGCATAGCTGTGGTTTTGCGAGGACATGAACACCCGGTTGCTTTTCACATCGTAAACTGGCTGGTTTGCACCACGATGGCCAAAGAGCATTTTGCTTGTATCCCCTCCAAGGGCCAGCGCTGCCAGCTGGTGCCCCAGGCAAATCCCCAATACTGGATAATGCTCGATTATTTTCCTGATCTCATGCAGCTGTCCAAATAATTCCTTCGGATCACCAGGTCCATTGGATAAAAGCACACCATCAGGCTTCAAGGTTGCAATTTGTTCTAAGCTATAATTGAAAGGAACAATTGTCACGAGACAATTTTGTTTTACCAGATAGTCTGCGATTGATTTCTTAAAACCGTAATCAATTAACACAATATGAGTGTCGCCAAACCCTAAAGTTTCTGGTACCACCGATGATACTGCCTGCACCTTGAGACCCTTGATCGTTTCACAGCTTGATTCACATATTGAGTCGCTTGATAAAATGGCAGGCATCGTTCCATTCTGCCGAATACATTTTACGAGCTCGCGAGTATCCACATGCTCCAGTACGGGAATATCCCATTTCTCCAGATATTCAGTGAATGAGTGCTGTGCTTCATAGTGATAAGCTGTTTTTGCAGCTTCAAAGACAATCACTGCCGCAACATGCGGCTTTTTGCTTTCAAAATCTTTATCATTGATTCCATAGTTGCCAATCAGCGGATACGTGAAAACAATGATTTGATTCTTGTATGAAGGATCGGTCAATACTTCTTGATAACCCGTCATTCCTGTAAAAAAAACAATCTCGCCGGCAATGGCCTCTTCAGCTAGCGATCCATGTAAGTGCCCCTGAAATGTCTTGCCGTCAGCCAGATGCAGATATCCTTTCATCAGACACATCTCCAAACGTATATTTATTTAAGTTAATTTATTTTTATGCAACGCAATTTAAAAAATTTTACTGCAATTTATGCAGTTACCTTAGATTTACTTAAGGTTCCTTTCAGTAAAGAGACAGCCTTCTCTATCTCCTCTTCTGTAACATTCAGCGGCGGAAGCAGACGGACAACCTTTTCTCCTGCCGGCAATGCAATCATTCCCGATTTCCTCAATTCAGCTAAAATCGGCTGTGCATCGACAGTCAGTTCAATTCCAGCCATCAACCCGAGTCCCCTGATGTCTTTAACCACTTCCATCCAACCGAGTTCATTATGAAGTAACTCAAATAGTAATTTCCCTTTGGCAGATGCCTCTGCAAGGAATCCTTCATTAAAAATGGTATCCATAACGGCTATCGCTGCCGCCGTACTGATCGGATTTCCGCCAAATGTCGAACCATGGGTGCCCGGACCAAAAAACTCAGCGAGACCAGCTTTGCCGATGGCGGCTCCTATTGGAAGCCCATTACCAAGCCCTTTTGCAACGGTTATAATATCAGGTTCTATCCCAAAATGCTGAAATGCAAATGGTCTGCCAGTCCGGCCGATCCCGGTCTGGATTTCATCGATAATAAGCAGTACGCCACTTTCAGCACATAAACTTGCTGCTTCCTTTATAAATTCGTTTGTTACGACATGAATTCCGCCCTCACCCTGGATAATTTCAATCATTACCGCAGCTGTATCAGAATCAATTTCAGTTTTTAGAGCATCCAGGTCATTGAATGGCATATGGATAAATGTTTCAAGCATGCTGCCATACCCCTGCTTGATTTTATCCTGCCCGGTGGCAGCCATGCCGGCGAAAGTCCTGCCGTGAAAGGATTGCAGGAACGTGATGATTTTGGTGCGCCCAGTAGCTTTCCTTGCAAGTTTAATCGCTGCTTCGTTTGCTTCTGCACCGCTATTGGCAAAAAATACACAATCCAATCCAGAACTATCTGCGAGCTTTTTAGCTGCTTCTTCCTGGATTGTTTGCGGAAAGAGATTCGATACATGCCAGAATAAGTCGAGTTGTTCCTTGACTGCATGCTCTACTGCTTCATGACGATGGCCCAAATTGCAGACGCCAATGCCAGAAGTAAAATCAAGGTATTGCTGGCCGTCCTTTCCATAAAGGAGCGTCCCTTCTGCTTTTACAGGCTGTATTTCCCATCGTTGATAAGTAGGGAATAAATGGCTCATTAAAACACCTCTTCTTTTGCGGCAATCGCTGTTCCATGCCAGCAGTTATTTTTATAGAATCGCTTTTTGCCAGAAATAATCATGACAGTATCTACACCCGCCGCTGTAGCTGACAAGGCGGATTTTACCTTTGGAACCATTCCTCCATAGATACTTCCATCAGAAATATAGCTCTCTATTTGACTATCAGTCTTTTCGGTCACCAGCTCACCATCTATCAGGATTCCGTCCACATTGGTTATAAAAGCACAACGTTCAGCCTTCAAGGCTTTCGCAATCGATGCAGCAGCATAATCGCCATTTATATTTAGCTTGCTGCCATCATTGGCAATACCGAGTGGCGTAATCACAGGAATATAGCCATTTTGAAGCGCCAGCATAATCAAGTCAGTGTTTACCTGGGTAATCGTCCCAACGTATCCCAAGCTCTGCTTATCAATATATTCGGCCTGAAGGCAAAGACCATCGCTCCCATTGATGCCAAGAGCATTGAAGTCCTGCTTCATCAGCATGCTGCACAGCTGCCGATTCGTCTGTCCGGAAAGTACCATTTCAACAATTCCGATCGTCTTTTCACACGTCACTCTAAGACCATCTTTGAACATAGCCGGGATTTCATATAAATCAAGCATCGAGTTGATTGCTGGCCCGCCCCCGTGAACGATGACGGGATAGAACCCATCCGCCATCAATTCTTTTAGACTACTGAAGAAATTGTCATTAAGCTCCTCTAACACACTTCCGCCGCATTTAATGACCACCGTTTCCAATTAATCCGCCCCTTTAAGTCCGATAGCTTGCATTTATTTTCACATAATCATAGGAAAGATCGCAGCCCCAGGCCATTCCTTTTCCTTCCCCCAAATGCAGGTCAACGAAAATTTCAATCTTGTCATCCATCAGGTACTCCCTCGCCTGATCTTCATCGAAAGCTACAGGTGTACTATCTTTAAGCATAGCAATTTCTCCAAGAGATATATCGACAGTTTTTGGATTTACGGATGCCTCACTTTGGCCGATCGCGCCTATGATCCGTCCCCAGTTCGCATCCGCCCCGTAAACTGCTGTTTTGACAAGGTTAGACCCGGCGATCTGTTTTCCGACCATTCGTGCTTCTTCATCAGACATTGCGCCTGTTACCGATATCTCAATCAATTTTGTTGCTCCCTCTCCATCCTTTGCAATCTGTTTTGCAAGACTTGCACAGCTTTCTTTTAACAAGTCTATAAAAACTACCCAATCTGGATGGTCCGGGTCCAATGACAGATTTCCTGCAGTTCCATTTGCCAGCACCAGCACCATATCATTCGTGGATGTATCTCCATCCACCGTGATTTGATTGAAGGTTGTATTCGTTACATCCTTTAGCGCTGCCGCCAAGTATTCACTTGATATATTAGCATCAGTTGTTAAAAAACCAAGCATCGTGGCCATGTTCGGGTGAATCATCCCAGAACCCTTCGCGGCCCCTCCTATACTCACTGTTACCCCGTCAATTTCAGCAGTGTAACAGCAGCTTTTCATTACTGTATCCGTTGTCAGGATCGCCGTTTGGAAATCCTTTGCATCATCCGCTGTTTTGCCGATAGAAAGCTTTCCGATTCCAGACTCAATTTTTTCCATCTGCATATATTCACCGATTACTCCAGTGGATGCAACAGCAACATGATGTTCAGGAATCCCCAGTTTTGCTGCTGCCAATGATCGCATTTTCAGCGCATCCTTATATCCTTGTTCTCCCGTGCATGCATTCGCACATGCACTGTTGACGACGATTGCCTGGAGAACCTTCTCCTCCGCAATACTTTCCTGTGTTACCGCCAATGGAGCCGCCTGGAAGTGACTTGTCGTGTAGACAGCGGCACAACTGGCCGGATTCTCGCTTACAATCATCCCTAAATCAAGCTTGGCATAGCGCAGCCCTGCATGTACTCCGCCGCACTGGAATCCTTTTGGAGTTAAAATTCCTCCATCAGGGATTTTTTTTATTAATTGCTTGTCGGTCATTGCCTGGTACATATTTTCCTCCTTTATGGATACAGTGGAATCATCTTCAGTCCTGCACTTTCCTCTAATCCAAACATAATATTGGCGTTTTGAACCGCCTGACCTGCAGCGCCTTTCATTAAATTATCGATCACCGATACAATCGTCAGCCTTCCTGTCCTGCTGTCCGCATGCAGCCCAATATCACAGTAATTCGACCCCTTGACCTCTTTGACTGAAGGGAACATTCCGTTTTTCCTTACTCTTATAAATGCGTGGCTATCATATGTTTCTTTATATAAATCTAACAGTCTCAAAGTATCCAGATCTTCTTTTAACTGAACATATATGGTCGCCATGATTCCTCTTGTGACGGGTATTAAATGTGTGCTGAAGGTGACCCTAACCTCTTCGCCATTCCAAAGACTGAGCTGCTGCTCGATTTCAGGGATATGCTGGTGCTCATTAACTTTATAAATTTTGAAATTTTCATTCAACTCAGCGTATAACGTTCCCATTGAGGGAGACCTTCCTGCACCGGACACTCCAGACTTTGCATCAATGATGATACTATTCGAATCAATCAGCTTTTCTGTCAGCACAGGTGCCAGCCCAAGGAGAGCTGCAGTCGGGTAACATCCTGGATTTGCCAGCAGGTTTGCATTCATAATCTGCTCCCTATTCCATTCACTTAGCCCGTATACCGCTTCATCCAATATAGAAGCACTGACTGATTCATGCTTATACCATTCTTCATATGCTGATGCGTCTTTCAATCTCAAGTCACCTGATAAATCAATGACTTTAATGTTCTTATTGAGAAAAGATTTTACAAGCTTTCCGGAAACTTTTGATGGGGTTGCCAGGAACACAATGTCTGATTCCGCGGCGATTTTGTCAGTTTCAATCTTGGTGAGGACTTTATCAAAAATCCCTGTTAAATGGGGGTATTCTTCAGAAACAGGTTTTTCTTCTCTTGTTGTGTGGATTGAATGAATACTGATATATGGATGATTTGCCAGGATACGAATTAGTTCTCCACCCCCATATCCAGTTGTGCCAATGATTGATGCCTTCACTTGAAACCTCCTTTCAACGCATGCATAAATAATCACGTTTGTTTATATTTATAAATAAATTTCTTTTTATTATAAAAACAAAGAGAAAAAAACGCAACAGATTTATTAACAATATGTGAACAATTCACAATTTTATTGCTGGCTTTGTATGCTTTACAATATAATAATATTAATATCAGATACGGAAGGGAGTATAACCTCCCGTAGATAAGGTGGTATTCATATGTTGACTGCAACAACGTTGTCACCAAATTTGAATAAGCTTTTTGAAAAGGTCCATAAAATCAAGACTATTGATAAAGGGCGGTTTCTTTTTGAAGAAGGAAATACCGCAGACGAGCTGTATATTATCCAGAGCGGGAAATTTCAAATCAGCAAAATGGTGCCGGATGGACGCGAGTTAACAATCAGAATGTGTTCAGCTGGTGAGTTGGTTGGAGAGTTATCACTATTCAGCACGGCATCTCAGCATATATTGAATGCCCGGGCCTCAGAAAGCGGTACTGTAGCGGTGATACAGAAGGATAAGCTCGAGACTGAAATTGAAAAGGACAGCGGGCTGGCACTGGAACTCGTTAAATGGCTTTCCCTGCAGCACCGCAAATCGCAAACAAGGTTCAGAGATCTCGTCCTTCATGGAAAAAAAGGCGCATTGTACTCCACATTGATCCGGATGGCAAACAGCTATGGCATTAAAACAGATGAAGGCGTTAAAATTAATGTATCCCTTACAAACCAGGAGCTTGCAAACTTCTGTGGGACCTCACGCGAAGTCGTAAACAGATTATTGAGCGACCTAAGGAAAAGCAAAATCATTTCCATTGATAAAGGATTCATTACCATCCATGCCATCAACCGCCTAAAAAGAGAAATAGATTGTGAGAATTGCCCGATTGAGGTATGCAATATTGAATAGAAAAGCCGCCAGACTTTAACTGGCGGCTTTTCTTATTGAGTGTTTTCAAATTGGATGATCTTAGAGAATCGCAAACAGCATGATGATAAAAAACAGGGCTGCGTTCACGATTTCGTATATGCCTACCTTCATGACAGAAAGCGGTTTACCGTAAAATGCCATCGCTCTGATAAAGCTAGGAATTGCGGCTGCCGCTACGATTGCTTCTCCAGCCACAAGCCATAATACCGGAACGAGTAAATGGTACGACCAGGAAATCCATTTGAATTGACTATTTTTCTTCTCGCGGATCATTGTTTTCACGTAAAATGTGCTTCCTGTGAAAAACAGGATCGATGCGGCAAAAACAAGAATGGCATTTTCATTGATTTCCCCATTCGCAAGATAGCTGCTTGCAAGTCCGGCAATAGAGAAAACAACGATTGCACTTAAATCATTAAGGAGAGCACGGTCTTTATTTTTCGCAGAGAAGTATGCATTGATCATGAAAAACGGAATCATTGCTAGGCCAAAGGTCACAATCGTTGGTGTCATGAACAATGGGACCATCAAGAATAATAAGGCTGGTATTATATAAGTAAGCGCCCATTTACGATAAAATGGGATTTTCTTTTTCTTGAACATCAAAAGAAGCGGATATGTTCCTAAATATAGTAACAGCCACCCGATAAAAAACGGGACATGCTGCCAGACTAATTCACTTGCCGCTGCTCCAAGCCAGAAAGGGATGATCAACATCGCCCAGGCTCCATGCTGTTTTGGCATAAATAACTTCATGAATGAACACTCCCTTTTGTTTCCTGCCTTAAATATAAAGCAGACAAAAGGTATAATAAGTGAAACACATCACATTTGGGGATGAGGAATTCCAAATGACACTGAACTGTCAAAAAGAAGGGCTCTTTTCTCAAACTTTTTGCTATTGACCGCAAAATAGGATGAATGAACTATGTTTCCTTGCAAAGTTGATTCTAAGAATGAGAAAAGAGCATGCAAACTTTATTCCGACCTACTAATTAGCTTTAGATTATTTTAAAATCGTCTTTAGGATTTTAACAACAATCTTTACGAAAACAACCTAAAGAAAAGAAGAGGCTGAAATTCTGCCATCAGCCTCTTCTTTCGAAATGCAATTTTAAAAATATTTTCTTTAAATATAAGTGCGGTTTTAGCAAATAATAAATTTCCTTCGTGAATGCCAGACTCAATAGGAATAGGAATACAGTAATATAATGGACCTTCGAGAGAATGGAAACATCCATGACCAGGCTCATGTCCGGCTGCAGTTGGGCAAGGCTGATGAGCCATCTTAACAGCAATACTGGTTCGTTCGCTATGCTGCTTGACAGCACGATCGCAATACCTGTCGCCGTGCTGGCGGCCATAAGTGTTTTGACGACGCCCAGCAGAAGCCTCCCTGCTTTCGAACGTGTTCCTTCCTCTCTCGATGCATCGTACTGCCAGACTAGTCCCATCGCCACAATTGCCACAACAGAATATGGATAAACAATCCACAAAAAAATTTGCAGCATTTCCATCGCTCTCACCTCACACATATGTCACAACCTGAACCCCATTAACATTCTAACCGGGCAGGTATAAAGTGGCAGTGACAAAAGTCGCCGTATATGTCTAAAATAAGAACTTTTCTAGCTAAACCTTGAAGGACCTAGAGGAAATCACCTATTTTTTGATGATTTCCTCTAAAATCCAGCTAACTCCATCATCCATATTAAGAACAGGAAGTGCAATATCCTTTAATAAGTTTAGCAGACCCGGATCCCGGCATAAGACGACCTGGATATTCTGAAGCTTTTCCACTAGCTCCAGATCTCTTTCATCACGCAGGATGACCGCCTTGGGAAAGGGCTCATTCTTATAGCCTTCTATCAATATTACATCTGGCTTGAAGAAGGAAAGCATGTCTATTTCTTCAGCAAGGGACCATGAACCGTTTTCAGCATGGATGATCATCCTGCCTCCTCCTTCTACAAGTGAGACAGCGGCTCCAGCCTTAATATGCTTATCTGAATCCTTTGCCTCAACAACTTCCGGCTTGCCGCCATGCCCATGATGTTTCACTGTCGCTACCTTAAGGCCAGCTGCAGTCAGCTGTTTAATCAACATCAGGCTAAGCGTGGTTTTGCCGCTGTTTTGGTACCCTGCAATCTGGAACAGCACCGGTTTTACCAAGGCCATTCGCTGCCCGCATGGTCTTCGAGCATCAGGACCTCCACCTCGGTTCCCTGTTCAAAACCTCTCGTGCCGCCAGGCAGAATCATGAGGGAGTTAGCCCCGGCAAGGCTCATGATGATGTTTGATTTATCCAGACCGCTTGGTGTCACTACCAGTTTTCCATTCTCGATTGTCAGGGCACTCCTTACAAATCTAGTGAATGGATTTGCTTTAGGGAAATTGGCATCAAGAATGGCTTTCTCCTTCCTCAAATGAGGCTGACCAGTGAACAGCATCGTCCTGATGATTGGACGGGCGAACAATTCAAAACCTACATAGCAAGCAGAAGGGTTTCCTGACAGACCGAACAATACCTTCCCGTCAAGCTGGGCTACAGTAGTGACGCTTCCAGGCCTCATCGCTACCTTATTGAACAACACCTCTGCTCCAAGCTTTGCATAGATTTCCGGGAGATAGTCATAGTCCCCGACAGAAACCCCACCGGTTGTAATGAATAAGTCCACTTCCTCAATCGCTTTGCTCACTGCATCGAAGCATGTATCAAAATCATCTGGCAGCTGTCCAAAGTATTTCACTTCTGCACCGGCACGAAGAATTTGCGCGGAGATCATATAAGAGTTGCTGTTGCGAATTTTTCCCGGCTCAAGCGGTTCATCGACATCCAGCAATTCAGTCCCTGTTGCATAAAGGCCAATTACCGGCTTCTTTGCTACTGGTACTTTTGCATACCCGAAAGTTGCCAGCATCGCCTGGATTCCCGGATTGATGAAGGTGCCTTTTTTTACAAGGACCTCCCCTTCCTTTGCATCCTCACCGCGGTAGGAAACATTGTCTCCTTTATTATGTTTCCGCTTTGTTTCCATATATTTTTTTCCATCACGCTCTGCTTCTTTAGCTAATTCCAGCATAACAACAGCGTCAGCTCCAACAGGCATCTGGGCGCCTGTCATAATCCTGACAGCCTGGAACGGTCCAAGTTCTTTATCCGTTAGCATACCTGCTCCGATATGGTCAACCACTTCGAATTCAACCGCGTGATTTTGAGAGGCTTCCTGTGTATCGACAGAACGAATCGCATATCCATCGTATGGAGCTCTGTCAAAATGAGGCACATCACTGGTTGCTTTCAAGTCCTCTGAAAGATAGCGTCCAAAGCTTTCATTTATTGAAACATATTCAGTGGAGCCTTTTTTCTTATGCTCCATCACTCTCTTAACTGCCTCTCCAATTGGAATAGGGTTTCTTTTTTCTAACATATAATCAGCTCCTATTGCAGGCTTAACTTATAAATATACCCTTTTCATTATAAGAGTAATGTAAAAATGAAAACATAACAAACCTCACAGTATTCTCTCATAAAATCTCCCGAAAATATGTAGATTTTTTGTGAAGTGTGATGCACATCACCAAGCAGTAAAACCATTTCCTTTATGATGAGTATGTAAACAGTATTAAATAATCTCCTGGAGGTACTTATATGAAAATGCCTTTTGATCAAAATTCTTTAGTTAAAGATATTGTCAATATATTCCCTCAATCAAGTGATTTGTTCAAGCAAAATAGACTGGATTTCTGCTGTGGCGGCAATCGTCCTCTAGCGGAAGCGGCGGCTGAACAAAACCTGGACGTGCCGGCAATCATGGAGGCACTCGAAGAATTATATCGAAAGCATAACGGCGCTCCAGAAAGTATGGAGGTCTGGACAGAAACTGACTCAGCAGAATTGATCGACCATATCAAGAACAAATACCACCGCGAACTTGAAGAAGAGTTAAAACTGCTAAGCCCGTATGTAACAAAGGTCGCTAAAGTGCACGGTGACCGCCACGATGAACTTTTGAAGGTCTATGAGCTTTTCTATAAGTTGAAGAAGGAGCTCCTGGAGCATACCGCAAAAGAAGAAGCAACTGTCTTCCCGCTATTGCTGCAGCTTGATACCGCAAATGATGTAGAACGTTCTGAAATGATCGCAGAAATCACAGAACTTGAGAAGGAACATGACCATGCCGGCTCAATCCTAAAGCAACTGCGTGAAATAACAGCTGACTTCAATCCGCCAATCGATGCGTGCGGAACGTACCGCTTGGTATACAAGCGTCTTGAGGCGCTGGAATCACATACCTTCATGCATGTCCATCTAGAAAACAACATCCTGTTTCCAAGGTATATCGCCTAACCAGTTAGAATGCCCCAATCAATTAATGATGGGGCATTTTTCATTACAGCTTACGTTATAATGCACCGGAGAAAAGCCGCGCGAACGATTCCTTCGTTCGTTCCCAAAGCCCGCGCTTATGATATTTAACAGGACTGATTTTCTCCGAGTCCTCAAGATCCTCTTCATAATGAGCCACAAGGTCCCTGATCGAACTTGTACCAAACAAAAATACATTGACCTCGAAATTCAGATGAAAGCTCCGCATGTCTAAATTGGCTGTGCCAATCGAGGCGATATTCCCATCAACGATGATGACCTTCTGGTGCAAAAACCCTTTTTTGTACGAGTAAATCTCTGCCCCGTTCCGTAATAGCTCAGAATAGTAAGAACGGCTCGCATATTGCGTCAGGTAGCTGTCATTGATTTCAGGGACCATGATCCTGACTTCAATCCCCTTTGCTGCGGCAACTCTCAATGCCGTGCGGATTGCTTCGTCAGGGACAAAATAAGGGGTAGCAATCCAAATCGATTTTGTTGCACAGGACATCATCGTATAGTAAAAATCACTCATGATTCCCTGCTGAGTATCCGGACCGCTTGGCACGACCTGGATAGCCCCATCGAGTTCATCTTCATCATGGGGATTTTTCACGGCTCGCTTATTTCCCAGCACTTTCTCGCCGCTGACATATTCCCAATCAAGCAAAAAGACATTATGAAGGGTATACACAGCCTCACCGGTCAGCACCATATGCGTATCACGCCAGAAACCGATTTTATCATCTTCTCCTAAATATTCTACTCCAACGTTCAAACCTCCGACAAATCCAATCTCCCCATCGATAATGACAATTTTTCTGTGATTTCGAAAGTTGAACTTCTGATTGAAGAACCCGTATTTTAGCGGGGAGAACGGTGCCGCTTTAATGCCCGCCTCCTGCATGTCTTTAAGGTCGCTCACTGCGAACTTCATGCTTCCGGCAGCATCGAACATGAATAAAACCTCGACACCTTGCTTTGCCTTTTCAATCAGGATATCTATAATCTCCCGTCCAAGGCGATCAGACCTGAAAATATAGTATTCCATATGGATGAATCTTTCTGCTTCCCGTAATTTCTTTTTCAGTTCGGCAAAGGTTTCTTCTCCATTTTTCAGGATCTTTGCTCTGGAGGCAGTTGTTATCGGTGTCAACGTTGCATTTTTTGCATACTTGGCGAAGCATTGCTGATTTTCAATCAAAAAAGAAAGGTCCCTCGACTCTTCCTTCCTCATCAGTTTTTCCCACTGGTCACGGTCTCTCGTCCGCTTGCTTTTATATAAATAACCCTTTAAATACAGCTGACCCGAAAATAAATAAAAGAAATAACCGCCCACGGGAAAAAGCAGCATGACATACATCCACATCAGCGTGTGCTGAGCCGAACGGTTTTCAAGCATCAATGAATACATGCTGATAAAAATGATCACCGCATAGATCAGTATGGCTGATACCTTGAAAGTCTGGCTATAGTCGGTAAAAAATACAATATAGAAACATGCCATTAAAATAAATACAAATAAAAATTCCAGTCTTCTTTTTAGCATTCAGCATTCTCCAACAAGTTTATAGTAGATTCATGTATACCCATAAACCATTTGTCCGGAAACATAGTATGTCCAAATTTTCCATACGCGCCAAAGTAAAAAGATCATGAAAAATGGTTTCGTGAAGATTGTTGTTAAAATTCTAAAGACCATTTTAACGTAATATAAAGCCATCTTGCAGGTCGGCAGTCAGTTTGCATGCTCTTTTCTCACAAAAGAGTCAACTTTGCGAAGGAATCCGATTTTGTAGTCAATTGCAGCAAAGTTTGAGAAAAGAGCCTAAAAAAACAATAAAAAAGACCCCCGAAGGAGTCTTAGCCGCCAATATAGGACATTTCGATTTTCTTTCTGTTCGCAACTGTTTCAGCCGTTCTTTCATCAGAATAACGGTCATCTCTATGATTCCAAACGTCCGTAATACGGCCGCGGAGTTCACCATCTGTAGCGCCAGCGCGCATGAAGTCGCGGATGTCGTGGCCATTGCCATTGAACAGGCATGTGAATATCTGGCCATTCGCTGACAAACGTGACCTTGTGCAGCTTGAGCAGAATGACTCTGATACCGATGAGATGAAACCGACATTAATATCCGTTCCTTTATAACGGTATTTTTTCGCGACTTCACCGAAATACTCAGGATCAACTGGTTCTAATTCATAATGCTGGCTCAAAAGGTCATGGATCTGCTTCTTCGTGATGACATCATCCATTTTCCAGCCATTCGTACTACCTACATCCATGAATTCAATGTAGCGGAGCTCCAGGCCTTCTTTTTTGCAGAATTCGGCCATTGGGAGAATCTCAGTATCATTGAGTCCCTTTTTGACTACCATATTGATCTTAACGCC
Organism: Bacillus sp. ISL-39; assembly: GCF_018613295.1. Taxonomy (NCBI): domain Bacteria; kingdom Bacillati; phylum Bacillota; class Bacilli; order Caryophanales; family Bacillaceae; genus Bacillus; species Bacillus sp. ISL-39. The sequence continues at coordinate 26,236 of NZ_JAGGQM010000019.1, read as the reverse complement.
CAAGCCAGCTTTCTTCGCTGACTCAATTCCTTTTAATACCGGACCTACACCAACATTCCGGCCATTAATTTCGCCAAACAATTCATCTTTTAAACTATCCAGGCTGATATTGACCCGCTTCAGTCCAGCAGCACGCAGCTCCTCTGCATACTTCGGCAGCATTACGCCATTGGTGGTCAAAGCGATATCCTTTAATCCTTCAATCTCATTCAGCATCTTGACGAGGATTGGCAAATCCTTGCGCATCAGTGGCTCCCCGCCTGTAAGCCTGATCTTTTCCACCCCAAGTTCTATGAATAACCTGGCCACACGTTCAATTTCTTCATATGACAATAGCTCGCTTTTAGGAAGGAAAGCGAAATCAGGGCCAAAGATTTCGGCAGGCATACAATACTGACAGCGGAAATTACAACGATCTATAACAGAAATACGCAAGTCGCGTAGCGGTCTATTTAATTGGTCTTTGATTATGTTTTTCACCATTTTGTGTCAACTCCAATTATAGAAGTGATGAATACTGAAATTGTAACAGCAACGCAGGTTCTTTACTGTTAATATTCTCACAGTAACATCTTCAGTCCTCTATTAGAATAGTAGATTACATCCTTATGTCTATATTACAACATAAAAACTGCAAGGATAGTGTTTTTGTGTAGAAATGTCATCATGTTGTCATAATATCATATAAAAAGCGCAAGCGCCTTAAGCAGGAATTTCTTTTCGGTAAAGCAAGGAAAAGACCGCATCAGGGACGCAGTCTTTTAAAAGGCTTATTCGTTCTTTAAGGTCAATTCACTGAACATGCCCACAAAGTTCTTAATTTCACCTGCTTCATTTTTCACTGGGCTGATTGTTAACCATTCAGTATAAATGGTACCGTTCTTCTTCTTGTTCCAAATCTCCCCCTGCCAGAATCCCTTGTACTTTACGGATTGCCACATCTCCCTGTAAAAGTCTTCCCCATGCTTACCGGATTGCAGGAGGCGAGGATTTTCCCCAATGACTTCCTCTGCACTGTAGCCTGTGACAGTCGTGAATGCTGGATTTACTTTTTCAATCGTACCGTTGACATCTGTAATCATGATTCCCTCAGCTGTGTGGTCGAGGATATTTTTAGCAAGATTTAATTTCTCCTGATAGAACATCCAAATCACGATGATTAGGCTTGCCAGCGCCACCTGTGATAAAGCCATGAAACCAATTGCATAGTGTCCGGTAAGGTTGAACAGGAATGCCAGCATAAGCGGCGGGAAAAATCCCCCTAATCCACCCATCGCTGAAACAATTCCGTTAACGATCCCAGCTTGCTTTGAAAAATAAAGCGGTACAAGCTTGAAGACAGTCCCATTCCCGATGCCGGCACTGACTGCGACTGCGAGACAGCCAATTGTATACAAAGTTAACGAAGGCGTGAACGAGAGCAGAAAGCCCGAAATGGTCATTCCTGCGAACACAGCCATCAATATGACGAATGAGTTGAATTTATCACCCAGCCAGCCGCCGATTGGCCTGAAAAACGTCGCCAGTGCAATGAAGCCTGCTGTCCTTAGTCCTGCATCGACTTTATCAAGCTCGAAATGAGATACCAGGAAGTTGGGCAGATAGATTGTGAAGGCTACAAATGAACCAAAAGTTAAGAAGTAAAATAAGCTCAATGCCCAAAGCTTCTGGTTTTTGTACACACTCTTGATTTGCTCAGCCAGAGGAGTCACAACTTTTGGTTCTTTTTTGTCACCGAGGAAAAAGTTAAGTAATGCGAATGCAATCAGCAAGATGATGAAAAGCTTGACAGTTAGCTGCCACCCGAACTGAGCTGCAATGACTGGTGCTGAAAAAGTTGTAACGGCCGTTCCCAGATTTCCTACCCCATAGATTCCGTTTACGAAGCCGTGGCGTTCTTTCGGATAGTATTTTGGCAGTGAGGTTACGCCTACAGAGAAAATGGCTCCCCCAGTGCCGACGAATAATCCTCCAATCAACAATTCAATATAGGAATCAGCAATACTGATGAAATAAACTGGAAACAGCAGGAATGCAAAGCTGATAAAAAACAGTTTTCTTGCCCCGTATTTGTTTGTCCAGAACCCAATTGGAATTCTAAGGACAGAACCAAGGACGACGGGAATGGCAGTAGCCATTGCTACCTGGTTGGCAGTCAGCTGAATATCCTCTTTAATGAACGGCATTAATGCAGATAAAATCACCCATACCATAAATCCAGCAACAAGACTGAGCGTTTGAAGCGGCAGTTGAACTTTTTGTGTGATCATGGTTTCCCCCTCTGTTTGCAAAAATTTTAGATATACCAGACAGTTACTTGGATAAATAGTAAGAAAAATCGAAACTATTAGATATGACGAACTTCACATCACTTTCTTTGTTCAATAAACTGTCACAGTTGTCTCTAAACAATTGAAACACCCGACTTTTATTATCGATATAATATAGATAGACTGACCGCATTTGTTTCGAAAATGTGAACAAAATGGTCTTATAATGTGACGAGATTTTGACATTTCCTTAATCATCATTTAGTTAACACTATCCCGATGTTATTATTGGGTCAATAAAGAGAAGCCACGGAAAAAAAGAAAAGCGCAGGAGCTAGACAATTCTCAAAGTGAGATCTATGCTTTTTAAAATCAAAAAAAGGGTGATGACCATGCCAAACACAACTAAAGCGACTCATTCAATTGAAATTAAAGAATTACTCCAGTTTGCCGACCGGACCATCCATGTACAAAAAGGATCATATCTGTTTCAGGAGGGCATGGAGGCAGAGGAGCTTTATTTGATCCTGGGCGGCAAGGTCCAAATCAGCAAAGTCACCCAGGATGGCCGCGAGCTTGCCTTAAGAATTTGCGGAGAAAACGATATTTGCGGAGAGTTGACACTTTTTACTGATGCACCTAAGTATCTCTTGAGTGCGCTAATCCTGGAAGATGCGAAAATCGCAGCAATCAGAAAAGATGTGATCGAAAAGGAGATTTTCCACAATCCATCACTTGCCTTTGAATTCATGAAGTGGATGAGCGATCATTTCCGTAAAACCCAGACTAAATTCCGCGACCTGGTTCTTAACGGGAAAAAAGGAGCATTATTCTCTACCTTGATCCGGATGACTAACAGCTATGGTGTCCAGAAAGATACCGGCATTTTGATCGACCTGCCGCTGACTAACCAGGAGCTGGCCAATTTCTGCGGAACTTCCCGCGAAAGCACAAACCGGATCTTGAACGACCTGAAGCGAGAAGGAATCATTTCAATTAAAAAAGGGAAAATCCTCGTACATGATGTAGATTATTTACGCCAGGAAATCGGCTGTGAAAACTGCCCGGCAGTTTTTTGTTCCATTGATTAATATAAAAAAGCGAGTGAATGCCTTTCATCTGGCATCACTCGCTTTTTTTTAAAGTTCCCCAGGAGAGCTTTATCAGCTCTCCTGCTTTTGCTTTCTCAACGCTTTAGGGATGTAAACACAGAATGGCTCGCTCTCCAGGTAATCACCGGTCATCGCGTATGCTCTTGAGCGTGAACCCCCGCATACATGCCTGAATTCGCACACTCCGCATTTTCCTTTGTACTCATCAGGATTCCTCAATGATTTGAAGACTGGCGAATCCCTGTAAATTTCAGCAAGGGGCTGTTCCCTTACGTTCCCTGCTTTCACAGGCAGCAGCCCGCTTGGGTATACATCTCCAACGTGGGAAATGAACACGAACCCATTGCCATCGTTGACCCCTTTTGGCGCGCGGCCAAGGCCGTCGATAGACCCTGTCAGTCCTTCCTTTGTCAGTGCAGTCAAGTAATCAATTTCGTCTGTATGATCCTTTGCTTCCCGCATTTTTTGCTGGATGACAACCCGGCGATAATGTTGGGCAGCAGTTGTTTTAATATCGAACTTAACCCTTTTGCTTAAATCATACAGCCAGGTGAAGACTTTCTCATGCTCCACAGGAGAGATCATGTCCTTTTCCTGTCCGCGTCCTGTTGGAACCAGGAAAAACACACTCCAAAGGACACAATCTAAATCTTCGACCATTTTAGCCATTTCATCCAAATACTCAATATTATATCGTGAAATGACAGTATTGATTTGAATCGGGATTTCCAGTTCATGCAAATACTTGATTCTTTCCATCGTCAAATCAAAAGAGCCTGCTGTTCCCCTGAAGTGGTCATGGACTTCAGCCGTTGGTCCGTCAATGCTGAAAGCCCAGCGGGACAATCCAACTGACTTCGCCTTTTCAATCGCTTCTTTCGTTACATTTGGTGTCGCACTTGGTGTCATCGAAACACGGACACCTTTTTTCACCGCATACTCTGCGATATCAAAAACGTCTTCCCTCATCAATGGGTCTCCACCCGTGAACACAAGCATCGGATTATTCATCTCATATATTTGGTCAATCAGCGTTTTACCTTCTTCAAAAGACAATTCACGCGGATCTCGTCTATATTGTGCTTCCGCACGGCAGTGCAGGCATTTTAATTGGCAGGCTCTGGTAAGTTCCCAAATAACAATGAATGGGTCTTTGTTAAAATCTCTATCGAACATCATTGGCGCCTCCTTAAGTACTTCCCTATAAAAGAAGTATATAAGTGTTTCCAACATGATTAAGTGAACTAACTCACATAAATGAACCCGTAATTGCTATTTTGTATGACAATTTTGTGTCCTGTACTATCGGAATGAGATTTGTACAAATAATAAATTCCATGCCAGACAGCCATAAAAAAAGCAGCAGGAGAGTTCCTGCTGCTTTATCCTTATAACTTAATCCCTAACGCCTAGGGCGATTTTTGCATAACGGGACATCATGTCTTTTGACCATGGCGGGTTGAAAACGATATTTACTTCAGTATCTTTTACTTCAGGAAGGTCGGCAAGAGCCAGTTTTACCTGCTCAACGATCGTGCCTGCAAGCGGGCAGCCCATAGACGTCAACGTCATTGTCACTGTCGCAAGTCCTTCCTCGTTCAAATCAACATCATATACAAGCCCTAAATTAACGATATCGACGCCAAGTTCAGGGTCAACGACCATCTCAAGCGCACCCATAATGCTATCTTTTAATTCTTCATCCATCGGTGAACACTCCTTTTTTATTGCTGTAACCTATTACTATCATAACAATGATTTATAAGCATTTAAAGCGGAAAGGCATCAAATATGCTTTTCAAACCAATTTGCCGTTGCCTCCACACCCGCATTTGACACATTATGTCCTGCATTTTCGTCTGTAATGAATTCAAACTTTCCTTCTGCTTCCTTATAGCTTTTCCTGTTTTGCTCGTAAAAATGATAAGCAGCTTGATATGGTACAACCGGATCTAATTTTCCGTGCCAGAATAGCAATGGACGATGATTTAATTTTTCAGGCTGCAGGCTCAGGTCATACTGTTTAAGCTGATTCAGCAAACCTGATATTTCTTCCTGTGATAACCCAACCTGAACATTCCTTTTTTCCATTTCGTTCAGCTGCCATATCGCGAACTGCTCAAATGAAGGATTCCCCATCAAGCTGACACCAGCTTTTATCCACTCATACTTTGCCATTGCGCCGAGTGTCGTGATGCCTCCCATCGATGTACCCGCAACACCGATTCTCGCTGCATCCACCAGTCCTTCTTCAACCAACTCCTGTTTAATAGTCGAAAGTTCTTCGATCGATGTGATTACGATGTCCCAGAAACGGAAGCCAAGCTCGGTCTGCGACATCCCTTCGCTCCGTGTTCCATGATATTTCGCCTCAGGCATGATGACCCTGAATCCTTTTTCCGCAAAAAGATAAGCATAATGCATGTTTCGTTCCTTCGTGCTCGTAAACCCATGCAAAAAAACAATCAAAGGCATTCTCTCCTTAAATTGTTTTTGTTTTACGATATGGAGAACGGGAATATGTTGAATGGTTTTCTTTTCGACTAAAATCAATGATTGACCCTCCTGAAGAAAGCGGACATTAAATTTACCGCTCTTTTAAGTATCTAAAATGATTTTTTTACAATTTATATGTAAAATGGTTACCATAGTGGTTATAAGACCAATTAACCAGCAACCAATATATGTATTGTAGAACTCTTGCGAAAAAAGAGCCAATCATACGCATATTAATAGAAAAGCGGAGGCGACTGCCCAACTCCGACAAGCGTTGGAGGGCCTGACAGTGAAGTCGCTCTTTGACTTCATTGGCATGACCGAAACGTCTCGAGGAGTTAGGAGCCGCAGCTGGACAATATGAAAAGCGTAAGCGCCTTGCTCAGCCCCGACAAGCGCTGGAGGGCCGACCAGTGAAGTCGTTCTTTGACTTCATTGGGCGGACCGAAGCGACTCGAGGGGCTAGGCGCTGGAGCTGGACAATATGAAAAGCGTAAGCGCCTTGCTCAGCCCCGACAAGCGCGGTATTGAGACACTAAGAAAAATATTAGATTTAAAAAGGAGTATTTATGGCTGAAAAACATTTAATTGCATTAGATCTTGACGGAACATTACTGACAGATGATAAAACGATTTCTGAAAAAAACAAACACGTGATTAAAAAAGCACGGGAAGCAGGGCATGTTGTCATGATCGCGACAGGAAGACCATTCCGATCCAGCGAGATGTATTACCATGAACTTGCCCTTGATACGCCAATCGTCAACTTCAATGGCGCGTTTATCCATCACCCGCTCGATAACAGCTGGGGAGTCCATCATTCTCCGCTTTCAATCGATGTGGCCAAAGATATTGTAGAGGCACTTGATGATTTTAAATTCCACAATATCATTGCCGAAGTAATCGACGATGTATATGTCCACTATCATGATGAAAAACTGATGGACATTTTTAATATGGGAAATCCGAATATCACAACAGGGGATTTGAGAAGGTATTTGAAGGCCTCACCAACCAGCATGCTGATCCACTCTGATGAAGAGGACGTACGTAAAATCCGTAAGCACCTTTCTGAGGTTCACGCCGAAGTAATCGACCACAGAAGCTGGGCTGCTCCGTTCCACGTCGTCGAAATCGTCAAAAGCGGATTGAACAAAGCAGTTGGCTTAAAGAAAGCATCTGATTATTTCCAAATCCCTGCAGATCGCATTATTGCATTCGGCGACGAAGATAACGATTTGGAAATGCTTGAATACGCTGGACGCGGAATCGCAATGGGCAATGCGGTTGACGAAGTGAAAAACATCGCGAATGACATGACATTGACAAACGAAGAAGACGGCATTGGCGTCTATTTGAATGATTTGCTTAATTTAAAAGCTCTATAAGATACACCCAAGATGTCCGGTAGAAAAATTCTATCGGACATCTTTCGCTTGTTGCTGGCTGCGTTTGACCGTTATTTGTTTGTTTTTACCCTTTATAATCGGTACAATTCCCTGAATTTGGATGACGGCATAATTATTGTTGATGTTCGGGTAATTCCAGTTATTTTTCAGGAGATTTCCCCGCTTAATTAGGAGATTACACCCGATGATCGGGCAATTCCCTGGTTTCATTAGGAGAATAATTTTTCCAGTTACCATTTCCCTTTATAATTGATGGGTTTCTCCCTTCTATAAACTATAATTTTGGGATGAAGGCATGATTATTGCTGTTGTTCGGGGAAGTTCCTATTGATTTTAGCGACATTTCCGCGTTGGTCAGGTGATTACACAGGATAATCCGGCAACTTGCATTACAACCGTTTGTTTTCATACCAAAAGAGCATACTATAAGCGAAGCAGCGTACCAGCCTGTTTCAAATTCGCTCGTAGATGGAGGGGTAAAACGATGGGTAAAAGCAATAAATCCAAGCGTTTTGTACAGCAAGGGGTAGATACTGTCTCCAAGCATGATGAAAGGATCCCTTACCACACCACGTATGCCGAGGCTGAAGCTCAAAAGATGGCAAATGTCAGAGAGTCCTCTTTAGGAGGAATTTAAATGGGAAACAGGCTGTTTCAGGAAGCAAGGAAGGCTGTCCAATTAGCTAAGACTGCGGAGACTGCGGAACAGTCTGCAGCCATCAGCACTGCTAAAAATGCTCTGTCATCAGCCTATGCCAATACGACAATGGCTGAAAAGGAGCAGCTTCGGTCATTTCAGGACGAGCTGAATTCAATTGAAAGTAAGTAAAGCAAAAGCTGGCGGGGATTCCGCCAGCTTTTGCTTTTTAGTTATTTGGATTAAATCTTTCGAGCAGCACTGGATAAGTATGAATGATTTCCCCATCCTTGCTGCGTTCATACAGATTGAGAATGACTGATCCATTTTGCGGAAGCTTGCTTTCAGGTATGGAAACCTCCAGTGTGAAAGGCTTCCAATGCGGGTATTTTGCATCAGGGACCACTTCTGTTTCGGCAATCAGCTGGTTATGACCATCTTCAACTGTATAATAAAACTTCCCATTGATTGGCCTGGCGTCACCCATTATTTTATAATTCCCCTTGCCGCCCTCTGAAACAACGCCTTTAAAAACGGGATTCTCCGCAGGAATATACATTGTTTTCGTATCTGTAAGCAGCTTTTTGTCACCAACTGGTTTTCCATTGACGCTGGTTGCTTTTAACTGTGCAGTGACAGTGTATTCTCCTTCTGGGAATCTTTTACCTGCACTCGTATAATCCCATTTTTCCACCCACTTCATTTTTTCCTGCGGTTTCAAGGTCAGGGTTTCAAAAGCCTGTGCAAAGGACTTTCCTTCCGAATACTGATATACCTTTTTCTTATTGGCATCCAGAACGGTAATTTCGTATTTTTGAGAGGTTGGGAATTCAAACGATAACTCTGTACTGCCCTGGTTTTGCAGGACAATCTCAAATTCGGCTTTTTCTGGACCAGCTATGGGGTCAATGTAAAAACTGTATTCGAGATTTACTGGTGACTGTTTTTCTTCCCCAATCGCCAAGGCAGGTGCGACCGCTATCAAAAGTAAGATAATCATCAAACCGACCTTCCTCATTAACAGTACCTCCGTTTCTGTGGTTACTCCCTTCGGAAAAAACCGAAGATCCCTGCAGTCTCAACAATATTGGTAAATGCATGTGGATCTACTTCCTTAATAATGTGTTCCAGGTCATACAATTCATACCTTGTGACGACAATAATGAGCATTTCCTTCTGTTCTCCTGAAAAAGCTCCCTTTGCTGGCAGCAGCGTGATACCACGTACAAGTTTGTCATGGATGGCCTTCTTTAATTCATCTGATTTCTTAGTGACTATCATCGCCGTCAATTTCTCATGCCGTGTATGGATGGCATCAATTAACCTTGTGGAAACATACAGAGCGACAAGAGTATAAAGAGCGTTCTCCCAGCCAAATACAAAGCCAGCTGTCATAATAATGATGCCATTCAATGTAAAGAAATATGTACCAACCGGCCGATCATTCATCCGGGACAGTACCATCGCAATGATATCCATGCCGCCAGTAGAAGCACCCCACTTCAAGGTAAGCCCTACACCAAGTGCCGCAATGACTCCCCCAAAAACGGCATTCAGCAGAATATCACTCGATACTTCTTTTACCGGAATGATTTCAAGGAAGAATGATGAAAGCAGCACGGAGATAAAACTATAAAGTGTAAATGATTTCCCCACCTTCATCCAGCCAAGGATTGTTACCGGAATATTCAATAACAATAGAAGAATTCCGGTAGAAATATTAAATGGCGCGAATGCACCAAGTATGCTCGAAACGAGCTGGGCAATCCCGGTAAAGCCGCTTGCATAAACATTTGCCGGGATTAAAAAGAAATTCAGTGACAAAGCATTCAAGAATGCCCCGATCACCACGATGATGATTTTTTTTGTTTCCAACCAGACCATGTAAATCCCCCTTATTCTTTTCTATTCTTCCTGTACCCCTATTTTGCCGAAAATCACTATATTTAATTGTCTTTTTCCCATATTCCCTATAAACTATTAACATAAAAAGGTTGAAAGCAGGTGAAAGTGATGTCAGTAAAAATCATGGCTGACAGTGCATGTGATTTGCCATTGAGTTTTTATGAAGAAAATGATGCAATACTATTCCCGTTGAAGGTCCATATTAATGACACTGAATATGAGGACCTGCGAACAATCCAGCCAAAGCAAGTGTACGATCAAATCCGCGCTGGCAACCTTCCAAAAACCTCTCAGGCATCTCCTGCTGGTTTTAAAGAAGTTTTTACGGAATTGGCCGAGAACAAACAGGATGGAATATACATAGCTTTCTCTTCACAATTGTCAGGAACATATCAGACAGCCGTCATGATTGCCGAGCAGGTAAAGGAAGAGTATCCAGACTTCAACTTGTCGATCATCGATACAAAATGTGCCTCACTTGGACAGGGGCTGGTTGTTATGGAAGCAGCACGTATGGCGAAGGAGAATTTTTCAAAGGATGAAATCGTGGAAGCCGTCCATTTCCTAAGCGAGCATATGGAGCATCTATTTACTGTTGATGACCTTGACCATCTTGCTAAAGGGGGACGCGTATCTAAAGCTTCAGCTTTCGTCGGAGGCCTTTTGAATATCAAGCCACTGCTTAATGTGGAGGATGGGAAATTGGTTCCAATTGAAAAAATCCGCGGAAAGAAAAAGCTTCTTCGGAGAATCATTGAAGTAATGAAGGAACGCGGAGTGGCTTTTGAAAACCAAGTCGTCGGCATCAGCCATGCGGATGATTTAGAAACAGCTACCGAGATGAAGAATATGATTCATGAAGAGCTAAATGCAAAGGATGTTTTCATCACTTCGATTGGTGCAGCGGTCGGTTCCCATACAGGGCCAGGTACGATTGCTATTTTCTTCTTAAATAAACTGTCTTCATAATTTACATACTCCTTTCGGGTTTTAGGGAAAATAAAATGCACCTAACCTGAAAGGAGTTTTTTATATGCCACATACATCTGATAATGATAAAAAAGCAAAGGACAACAATGCCCTTCGCCACGAAAAAAATATGATGCGTGAAAAGAACCGGAAAGCAGGCAAGAATCAATACTCCAAGAAAACAGATCATCTTTAATAAAAAATTGAACTAACTATTTAATTGAATTCCATAATGAAAAAAATAGAGCCGACCGGCTCTATTTTTCTTTTTTATATGTCCAATTGTCTTCCTGATAGATCTTTCCTTCCTTCATAAGCCTTCCCATCGCCCTCTTGAAGGAGCCTTTGCTCATCCCGAAGCGTTCCTGGATGTCCTCGGCCATGCTCTTGTCATGGTACGGCATTGCGCCATTACGCAGCTCCAGATATTCCATGATTTTCTCAGCGTCTTCATCCAAGGCTTCCTGCTTGCGCGGCAAAAGCGAGATATTGACAGATCCATCCGGTTTTACATCGATGATCCTTCCCTCTACTTTCTGGCCAATACGCGGCTCAGTGCGGCGCTGTGATTCATGGATGAAGCCTTTGAATCCTTCAGCAGTGATCATCCAGCTGCCCACCCTTGCCGTGCGGTATACATAGCCATGGACATTCTTATTAAAGTCGCTTCTAGTAGCCTTTTCAGAAATTTCCTGAATGACAGGATCGGTCGCCATACGTGCGTAAATCATATTGTTGCGATTAACTCGAAGCGTGATATAAAGCAAGTCTCCTTTTTCCGGCCAGACTGATTTTACTACTGGCAAATCTTCCTCACCGAGCAAGACATCCTTGCTTATGCCAATATCTAGGAATATGCCAACCCCTTCTTTGACATCAACGACCGGTACCCAATTATATTGACCTACCTGTACTTTTGGTATCGTTGTGGTCGCAGCCAGTCTGCCTCTTGATTCCACAAATAAAAAGACCTCTACTTTGTCTCCTTCTTCAAATGACCTGTCAGTATCATTTGAATGAAGCAGCACGTCTTCTTCCCCGTCCGTTAAAAAGTAACCAAAATCAACAATTCTCGCTACGGTCAGTTCCAAAGTCTGACCTGTATATTCGTTCAAGGACATATAATCCCTCCTGCCTTGTTATTAACATTTTACCCAAAGAACCAGAGCTCTAAATTACGTAAAGTTGTTTGAACTGCTATATTTTACTATAATGTAAGCAAAAGCGAAAGCGCCTGGACAGCCATTGTCCCCCGGCGCAGCAAATTTTCCTTATTCCGGAGGTAATCATGTCTAAAGAGAGCTCATTTGATATTGTATCCAAGGTTGAATTGTCAGAAGTCACGAATGCAATCAGCATAGCAATGAAAGAAATCCAGAACCGCTACGATTTTAAGGGCAGTAAAAGTGATATATCACTTGATAAAGAAGAACTTGTCCTCATTTCCGATGATGAATATAAGCTTGACCAGCTGAAGGATGTACTATTCAGCAAGATGATCAAACGCGGCATTCCTATAAAAAATCTGGACTACGGGAAAGTCGAGCGTGCATCAGGAGGAACTGTCCGACAAAGAGCCAAACTGGTCCAGGGAATCGATAAAGAGAACGCGAAGAAGATCAATACAATCATCAAGAACAGCGGCTTGAAGATAAAGAGCCAGGTACAGGATGACCAGGTACGCGTCACAGGCAAAAACCGTGATGATCTTCAAAAAATCATCGCTGCTGTCAAAGAAGCAGATCTTACTGTAGATGTTCAATTCGTGAATTATCGTTAAAAAAGTGCTAAAACTTAATATTGTTGGATAAAAAGCGGACTATGGCAGCATTGTCCGCTTTTATTTATCTAAAAGTCATGAATGGTTCACAAACCGCCCATGGTATTATCCTATTTACACGATAAAATGAATGTATTGGTCTTAGATGTGACATTAGTCGGTCAGGGATACTTAATTTGATAAAACATTCACAAATCCTTCACAAAGTACTATTGGATTTCCCCTATTTTCACGTTAATATACCATTAGGGGTATAAAACACATATTTTTTCAACCGAAAGGATGACAATACAATGGGTAAAAAAATCGTAATCGTTGGCGGCGTAGCAGGTGGAGCAACTACAGCGACTAAACTAAGAAGACTTGATGAACAAGCTGAAATAGTTCTTTTTGAAAGAGGAGAGTTCATTTCTTTCGCAAACTGCGGCCTGCCTTATCATATCAGCGGCGTTATTGAAGACCGCAAAAAATTGCTCTTGCAAACTGTTGAAGGCATGAATGCACGTTATAACCTGGATATCCGCAATTTCTCTGAAGTGACTTCAATCAATCGTGAAGACAAAACTGTATCTATCAAACATGTTCAAACTGGTGAAGAATACACAGAAAGCTATGACGTACTGGTTTTATCACCAGGAGCGAAACCAATCGTTCCTCCTATTGAAGGCTTGAAGAGCGCAAATGTATTTACGCTTAGAAATATCCCGGATATGGATAAAATCAAGGCGTATCTTGAAGATAACAATCCGAATAATGCAGTCGTAATCGGCGGAGGCTTCATCGGTCTTGAAATGGCTGAAAACCTGGTACACGCTGGAGTCAATGTCACTCTAGTCGAGAAATTGCCACAGGTTATGGGTCCGGTTGATCCAGAAATGGCAGCAATCGTTGAAGATGAGTTGAGAAAGAATGGTGTTGAGCTGATTCTCGGTGACGGTATAACTGATGTTCAAGAGAATGGCACAAAAGTTGTTCTTGAAAGCGGCAAGGTCCTTGATTCCGAGTTGATCATTCTGTCAATTGGTGTCCGTCCAGAAAACAAGCTTGCAGCTGACTCTGGCCTTGAGCTTGGAGAACGCGGCGGTATCAAGGTAAATGAATACCTGCAGACATCTGATGAATCAATCTATGCAATGGGAGATGCGATCGAGGTTACTGACTATATCAATGGACAGCCAACAATGATTCCACTGGCATGGCCGGCAAACCGCCAGGCACACATTGTCGGCCATCATATCAATGGGCGTAAAATCGCATATCCAGGTACACTGGGCACTTCAATCGTTAAAGTATTTGAATTGACTGCTGCAACGACTGGCAACAGCGAAAAGCTATTGCGCAGACTGGGCATTCCATATGAGGTAGTCCATATCCATCCACTATCTCACGCTGGTTACTACCCTGGCGCAGAGCAAATCTCTCTTAAAGTTATTTTCGACAGAGAGACTGGCAAGATCTTTGGTGCACAGGCAGTCGGTAAAGATGGCGTTGATAAGCGTATTGATGTTATCGCAACGGCTATCAAGGGCGGATTGAGCGTCTATGACCTTCAGGAGCTTGAGCTTGCATACGCACCACCATTCTCTTCTGCAAAAGATCCAGTGAATATGGCTGGTTACGTAGCTTCCAATATTGTCGATGGAACAATCGAAACGGTCCAGCACTATGAAGTTGACGAATTGCTCCAGGACGGTGCGTTCATGATTGACGTGCGTACTGAAAAAGAGCATGCAGATGGCAAAATTGAAGGCTCAAAAAATATTCCGCTTGATGATTTGCGCAATCGTCTTGGTGAGCTTCCAAAGGATGAAACCATCCTGATCACTTGCCAGGTTGGATTGAGAGGTTACCTAGCTTCCCGTATCCTTCAGCAAAACGGCTTCAAGGTCAAGAACCTGACAGGCGGTTATAAGACTTATTCAATCTTTAAAAATAAACTTCAGTAAAGAAATTAAGCGGCTCCCTATTAAGGGGGCCGTTTTTTGACACATATAAACTGGGGATTCCTCTCTTTACTTTCCGTTAATGCAATTTATAACACTCTGAAATCTGTCCACCTATTTTTGTCCGTCATCGCCCTCATGACGGACAGAATTCTGGTCATCCCCCCTTTTTTTGTCCGTCATCCCCCTCATGACGGACAGATATCATCTCACCCTCCCTCTTTTTGTCCGTCATGAAGTAATTTCCATGTTTTTAATCTGGATTTTAAAGGAATTTAATAAATGGTGATTATACTAAAGGAGTGATTTGATTTATGACTAATGAAAATAATAAACAGGGTTTTCCACCGCAGCATCAAGACCACCAGCCTGGCACTGAGCCGGAAATGAATCCTGAACCTAAATCTGTCGATGAAAATTATAAAGGATCTGAAAAACTTGCTGGTAAAGTTGCCCTTATTACAGGAGGCGACAGCGGTATCGGCAAATCTGTAGCTATCTATTATGCAAAAGAAGGCGCCGATGTAGCGATTGTCTACCTTGAAGAAAGCAAGGATGCGCAAACGACAAAGGAGCTAGTTGAAGCTGAAGGCCGGAAATGCCTGCTGCTAGCTGGTGATATCGGCAGAGAGCATTTCTGTGAGGAAGTGACAAAGAAAACGCTTGATGAGTTTGGTAAAATTGATATCCTGGTCAATAACGCAGCAGAACAGCACCCGCAAAAAAGTCTGCTCGATATCTCAGCAGACCAGTTGGAGAAGACGTTCCGCACGAATGTATTTTCTATTTTCCACCTGACAAAGGCTGTTTTGCCGCATTTAAAAAAGGGCAGTACAATCATAAATACCTCCTCTATTACCGCATACAAGGGTAATGAGAAGCTAATCGACTACTCTTCAACCAAAGGGGCGATTGTTTCATTTACGCGTTCTCTAGCCATGTCCCTTGCGTCACAGGGCATTCGTGTCAATAGTGTAGCTCCCGGCCCAATCTGGACTCCGCTCATTCCTTCTACCTTTGGTGCCGAGGAAGTCGCGAAGTTCGGCACAAACGCTCCAATGGGACATGCCGGCCAGCCATTTGAATTGGCACCTGCCTATGTCTATCTGGCAAGCGACGACTCTACTTATGTAAGCGGACAGACAATCCACGTGAATGGCGGCACAATTGTGAATGGATAGAACCAAAAAACTGCACCTCCAGCATCGGGGTGCAGTTCATTTTGTTTCAATGGGCTTACACAGGTAACTCTTTGTAATCCTTAGGATGACCGCAAGAGTAACGTGTAACTATTTTGAACGGTACGATAATCCGTTTGATTGGCTCATTAGGATTTTCTATAATCTCAATCAAACTTTTTGCAGCCTGGTAGCCCAATTCGAAAATGTTAATATCAACAGAAGTTAAAGGCGGTCTTGCCATTTCAGCAATGAGCACATTGTTAAAGCTGACAATGGAAACATCCTGTGGTACCGCGATTCCCATTTCATCCATCTTATTCAATACGCCAAGTGCCATTAAGTCATCGGCGACTACCATTGCGGTAGGCGGCTGATCTAACGAAAGCAAAACCTCAACAGCATCCTGGCCGCTTTCCCGAAGGAACTCATCATTGACAATGTACTTATTTTCAAGATTAATCCCAGAGTTTCTCAAAGCCTTTTCATAGCCAAGCAGGCGTTCAACCGTTACGACTAAATCCAAATTTCCCCCGATAAAACCAATCCGGTCATGTCCAAGCTGGATAAGATGTTCGGTCACTTCTTTGCCGGCTTTAAAATTATCATTATCGACATAACTAGTATTTTCATCATCTTTAAAAGGTTTGCCGATCACAACAAAAGGAAAATTTCTTTCCTTCAGATACGCGATGACCCTGTCTTCCACCTTGGAATATAAAAGAACCACACCATCTACTCTGCCGCCCTGAACCATTGCGACAACACCATCGAAAATTTCATCCTCTGTCTTTCCAGTTGTCATGTGAAGGGCGTACTGCTTCGTATGCGCCCCTTCGCTCAATCCTGTCAAGACAGTTGGAAAAAACGGGTTCTGGAATACGACATCAGTAGAACTTGGCATGACCAGACCGATTGCCCGAGTAGATTGGCTGGCCAGGCTTCTGGCGATGAAGTTCGGGTGATACCCTAGCTGGTCCATTACCTCCCTGACTCTTTCTTTCGTTTTTTCGCTGATTCTTGGACTATTGGCGATAACACGCGAGACAGTTGAAGGCGCGACATTTGCAACCTTTGCTACATCTTTGATTGTGACAGCCATAAAGTTCCCCTCCCTTTTGCCAGAGCAATTCCCTTATCTTTATTATAAATGAATTGTCCAGGTTTTTTGCTTATTTTTTTAAGCGTCCATTAAACAACAGTACAGGCAAGTGTTGGGCTATTCTCCTTGCTCTTTGTTTCTCTTCCTCCTCTTAAATAGAAGGAAAATGAAGCCGAAGAAAGCAGCGTATACAGCACCCATTGCCAGTAAATAAGGAATATTCAAACCGGTTTTTTCTGCAAGAACATAAATTTCTGCTTTTTCCCGATCCATAGCCAGGTTATATTCTCCATCCTTGCTTCTGACAAGATCATTCGCAAGCAAGCCTCTCAGCTCTTTGCCATCTTCCAGCTGATCCGCTGTCAATGTGACATTCTGGGTATTTGAAGTATTATTAATCGCAATGACGGCAGTTTCATTCTCATAGGTCCTTTTGAAAACAGCCATTCCTTTCTTTTCATAAAGAACTTCCAAATCGCCTCTCCTCAATGAAGGAAGGTCATTGCGCAGCTCACCAATTTTCGTGATGTAATCAATTAATTCTTTATCCGCCCTGAAGCTCATCTGCCTGCGGTTATCCGGGTCTTCTCCACCGTCTAGGGCGATTTCACTTCCATAATAGACAATCGGAATTCCTGGAGCAGTATACATATAGGTCAGCGCCATCTTCCATCTCGTTCCTGGATGGTGCCTGTTCTGGACGGCTTTCCTTGTGAACCTGACCATATCATGGTTGTCGATAAAATTACCCATCAACTCAGGGTTTTCGTATATCGCTTTATTTCTCTTCGCAGTTGTTAAAAGCCAGTCCAAAGTTTGGTCAGGCTTTTCGAATGCAATGCGCAGCTGCTCATTCAATGGAAAATCAACAAAGCCATCGATTCCCGCTCTATCATATTCAGCAATATAATTTGGGTCCTCAGACCATACCTCGCCAATCAGATAAAAGTCATCTTTTACACTTTTCACTTCTTTTGAAAAATCCTCCCAGAACTCAACCGGGACATGGCGGACAGTATCGAGTCTGTAGCCGTCGATATCCGTTTCTTCAATCCACCATTTAGCGGCATCCAGCAAATATTTCTTTGTCTCCGGATTTTCCTGGGCTAAATCCGGCAATCCATAAAGCCAGTTATTCTCCAGCTGGTCTTGATCATTCCAGTCAAAAATTTCCTGCTTTTCATGGAACCAATCCTTCTTAGCAGGATCATTTACCCACTCGTGTTCAGGAGCAACATGGTTGACGACAAAATCCAAAATGATCTTAATGTCACGATCATGTGCTTCTTTTACCAGCTCTTTGAATTTGTCAACGCTTCCAAAATGCTCTTCTGTATTATAGAAGTCTTTGATCCAGTATCCATGATATCCTTTATCGACATTATCGAACACAGGTGTCAGCCAGATAGCGGTAAAACCCATATCCTTAATATAATCCAGCTGGTCGATAACACCCTGGAAATCGCCTCCATGATAGGCCCTTGGGTCATTCGCATCAACATCGAAATCATTGCTATTGTCACCGTTGTTAAAACGGTCAACCATTAAAAAGTAAATTGTTTCATCCTGCCATTTGCGTCCTTCTTTTTCAGCGGCACCTACCGGGAGGGAGCTAAAAAGAAGAAACGGAATCAAGATGAAGATGATCATTTTTTTCATCTCCGGTCCTCCTCATAATTTAAGCAAAGGCCAAATATGGCCTTTGCTTAAAATGTTTCTGCCCTAATAGATTATCCTTTTGTTCCTCCTGCCGTCAAACCAGAAACAAAGTATTTTTGGAATGACAGGAACAGGATGGCAATCGGTACCGCAATCAATACTGCACCCGCAGCGAACGTCGTGAATTCTGCACCGAACTGTTTGGCTACCATATCGTATAGACCAACAGCAAGTGTGTATTTTTCTTCTGTTCTTAAAAGGATTCTTGCAAGGATAAAATCACCGAATGGAGCAATGAACGCGAACAATGCTACAACCGCGATGATCGGTGTCGCAAGCGGCATGACGATCTGGAAGAAAATCCTCAAGTGGCCGGCACCGTCCATTTTAGCTGATTCATCGAGTTCTTTCGGAATCGTATCAAGATATCCCTTCATTAACCAAGTATTCATCGGGATTGCGCCCCCAACATATACAAGGATCAAGCCAAGATGAGTGTCAAGTAACCCAGTCAATAATGCTAGGATGAAAATCGCGATCAGGGCTGCAAAGTTTGGAATCATCTGCAGGATCAGGAATGTCATCAAGCTGTTTTTACGGCCGATGAAACGATAGCGTGAAAAGGAATACGCAGTCAGGCTGACAAGGATGACTGTAAACACCATTGTCAATACACTTACCTTAAGCGAATTCCAGTACCAGTATAAGTACGCGCTTTGGTTAGTATCGAAAAGCTCCTTATAGTGAGCAAGCGTAGCATTTTCCGGAATGATGCTTGAACCGGATAAGCTCTGACCTGGATTGAATGATGAACCGACAATCCATAGCAGCGGGTAAATAATGATCGCGAACATAGCTAAAATCACAAGATACGTTAATGTCAGTCTGAGATATTTCTGTCGTTTGATACTCATATTACATCATATCCTCTTCTTGGAATGATTTCGTTCTCTTAAACTGCCATAAAGCAACTCCAATAACGATCAAGGAAAGGAGCATGGTGATGGCAGCAGCTTTGGAATATTGTGCAGATGTCATCGTGAGGCTGTAAATCCACGAAATCAGGATATCTGTGCCCCCGGCATTAGCGCCTGGCACAGCAGGTCCGCCGCCATTAAAGAGATAAATAATATTAAAGTTATTGAAGTTGAACGTGTATTGCGTAATCAGAATTGGCGCTGTAGCGAAAAGCACAAGCGGCAATGTGATGTTCTTGAACTTCTGGAAGTTTGTCGCACCATCCACAGTCGCTGCTTCGTATAATTCTTCCGGAATGGATTGAAGGACACCGGTTACCATTGCGAAAATGAACGGGAATCCAAGCCATGTTTGAATCATGATCAACGCGATTTTCGTATACATGGCTTCTGTCATCCATGGAATAGGATCGATTCCAAAGAAACCAAGAATATCACGGTTGATTGCACCGAATGATTCGTTGAACATACCAGCAAATACAAGGATTGATACGAATGCAGGTACTGCCCAAGGAAGAATGAACACTGTACGGATGATTGCCTTTCCTTTTACATCCTTCTGGTTTACGAGAATCGCCAGGAACATTCCCAATGCAACCTGGAAAGTAGTTGCAACGAATGTCCAGATGATTGTCCATGAAAGTACGGAGAAGAATGTCTGACGCCAAGATTCTAGTTGGAACAAATCGAAGAAGTTTTTCAGTCCGACCCAGTCAACCAATTTTGCAGGTGGTGAATGGTACAGATCATAGTTAGTGAAAGCTAGTAAAACTACGAATAGAATTGGGAATACAACAACAAAAATCAATAGCAGGAATCCAGGTGACATGATCAAATATGGGAATCCATTATCAATTAAATTGTTGTATTGCTCCTTAACAGTGCTAAGACGCTCTCCCATGTCTCTTTTTAAGCCAGTCTTATATGCATCATTTAAGTTGAATAGATAGAAACCGATTCCAAAGATCAGGACAATCAGTGCCAGGATCCCTTCAACCATCAAGAAGATGGAGTGGTCACGAGGCGTCTGCTCTCCGAGTGTAAACAGGCCCCATAACCCCATGTTGAGCAGGTCTGTGAACACTCCGAAGAATGCACCGGTCAAAATTAAGAATGCGATTCCTTTTAAATATTGTTTGTTGTATAGCTGTCCTAGCCCTGGAATAATCGAAAGGGCTGCTGCTATTCTGCGATGGTTGGTTTGATAGGACTTCTCTTTCATCCTATATTCCCCTTTCTCTTTCTATGTTTTTTTAAGGCACCTCATCGTGTAACCCGCTATTCATGCCTACTCTGGACCATTCCCGTGTCAAACTGCTTCTTTTCATAGAGTTTGATAGAGAATGGGCAAAGCATTGGCGAAAGCTGTAATCCTTGCGAAGAGACCTTGGTAAAAGCATCAGATGCTTTATGAGAACGAATACATTGTTTCCCGTAATGGAATACCTGCTCGAGACAACACTATTATTGTAACGATTTTTCGTGTTTTCACTCTCATGAAGCACCTGATCAGCTATCTCTATTCTAGCGCAACCGTTTGCTCAATGAAAGACTTTTTTACTGCAGTTTTCGTAAACTTTGTGACTTTTCACATACCGTTTATGAAAACACAGAAAATGGAATAAACTACTGGAAAATATAACAGTACCCCCCAAGGGAGGTACTGCTATACCTTTTTCCTATTATTTTGAGTGGTTTTGCTTGATGTTTTGCTCGATTTGTTTTACAGCTGAATCAAGAGCTGCTTGTGGTTCCGCTTTGCCTGTTACAACAGTTTGCAATGCGCTTGCCATTGGTGCCCAAACTTCACCCATTTCAGGGATGTTTGGCATTGGAACTGCGTCTTGAGTTTGAAGGGCAACAGCTTTCGCACCTTCGTTTTCAGCAAGAGCAGGATCGTCAACTAGTGCTACGTTCGTTGGAACTTCACCAGTTTGTTCGAAACGGTATTTAGCGTTTTCGTCATTAGTGATGTACTCAAGGAACTTTGTAGCCCATTCCTGGTTCTTAGAATAAGAAGAAACGTGCCAGCCTTTAACACCCATGAAAGTCTTCATTGGTGTGCCATCAGCGAATTTAGGGAATGGAGCAACACCGAAATCGATGCCAGCATCTTTCATGCCGCCGAACGCCCATGGTCCGTTCATGACAGAAGCAACCTTACCTTCATTGAATAGTCCGTCCATAGCAGAACCGCCGTTTTCGCCGATGATTCCGTTAGGGAATAACTTTTCAGTGTACCATTTCTGGATGTATTCAGTTCCTTCAACAGCACCTTCGTTGTTCAATCCAAGGTCTTGCGGGTTAAGAGCGCCGTCTTTTTCACCGAATACATATCCGCCGTTACCAGCGATTGGAGCGTGTGCAAAGTAGAAGTTATCCCAAAGTGCAAGGAAACCGTATTTGCCGTCTTTAGTGTTAGCTTTTGCAAATTCGTAAAGGTCTTCCATTGTAGCAGGAACTTCAGTCATAAGAGCTTTGTTGTAGATGAACACTGGAGTTTCAGCAGACTTTGGAAGTCCGTATAATTTACCATCGAAAGTTTGAGCATCGATTGAAGATTCAGAGTAAGTACCCTTAACGTCATCGCTTACATTAAGTTCAGCAATGTGACCCTGAACTGCAAGTTCACCGATTTGGTCATGTGGAAGAGTGATGATGTCCGGGCCAGTTCCAGCAGGACCGTCAAGACGTAATTGTTCTTTCATTTTTGTAGCCATTTCTACTTCTTTGAAATCGATTTTGATTCCGTGTTCTTTTTCGAAGTCTTCAGCTACTTTTGTAAGCCAGCCAGACTTATCTTTGTCTTCCCAAACTACTAGCTTCTCTGGTTTAGAAGCGTCTTCTGTTTTCTCACCGTTGTCTTTTGAACCTGTGTTTTCTTCTTCTTTAGGTCCACAAGCAGCAAGTGCGCCAATCATTAAGACCAGCATCATGAAAATCGACAATGCCTTTTTCATGTGTATACCCCTCCTAAAAATGTGTAATTACTCTTCATTGTGCAGGTAGTCTTCCAATCTGTGCAAACGTTTGTAATTTAGTTTGCAAATCTATGAAAACGATTGCACAACCTACTTCTTATTATAAAGGCTTAAATCTTTTTGACAACTAATTTTTTTATTTTTTTTAAAAGTCAGCTGAAATCATTAAAGTTTTGTGAATCAGCTTTTTATTGATTGACATTTCAAAATGAGTGTTCTACCCTTGTTTTAATCTTGATATGTTGCAGCTCTTTCCGTTAAAATTTCATCAAATAGAGCAAAACATTCATTTAATAAGTTCACTCTATAATTTTCTGGAACTTCGCAATATCAGCAATTTAATATGAAAGGAATGGTTTCCACTTGTTAAAAGAAGCGATATACCACCGTCCTAAAGACAATTATGCATACGCTTGCACTAATGAAGAATTACATATTCGCATTCGCACCAAAAAAGATGATATGAAAGAAGTTTCCCTTTTGAATGGCGATCCATATGACTGGCAGGATGGAAAATGGATGACGAATATCGTTCCGATGATTAAAAGCGGAACGGATCAATTATTCGATTATTGGTTTGTTGCTATTAAACCTCCTTTTCGCAGGATGCGTTACGGATTTATTTTAAATGATGGCAGTGAAACAGCTTGTCTTACTGAAAAAGGATTTTACGATGAACCTCCTTTGGATGATACCGGCTATTATTTTGCCTTCCCTTACCTTAACAATATTGACGTGTTCCGTGCTCCATCTTGGGTTAAAGATACAGTCTGGTATCAGATTTTCCCTGAACGTTTTGGCAACGGAGATCCATCAAATGATCCAGAAGGTGCTTTGCCGTGGGGCAGTGCTCCTCCTGAGAGGGATAATTTCTTTGGCGGCGACCTTCAAGGCGTTATCAACAATATCGATTATTTAGCCAACCTTGGCATCACAGGCATATATTTTACGCCTATTTTCAAAGCATATTCCAATCATAAATACGATACGATTGACTACATGGAAATCGACCCGCAATTCGGGGATAAAGACACATTGAAGAAGCTTGTCCAGGTATGCCATGAGCATGGGATCAAGGTCATGCTGGATGCTGTCTTCAACCACAGTGGGTTCTACTTCCCTCAATTCCAGGATGTACTTGAAAAAGGCGAGGAATCTCCTTATAAGGACTGGTTCCACACTAATGAGTTCCCGCTGGTAATGGAGCCAAGGCCGAATTATGACACATTCGCTTTTGAAAAATCGATGCCGAAGCTGAATACCGAAAATCCTGAAGTGATTGAATATCTGCTTGAAGTCGGTCGCTATTGGGTGCGCGAGTTCGATATCGATGGCTGGAGACTTGATGTTGCCAATGAAGTCGATCACTCTTTCTGGAGAAAATTCCGTTCTGAAGTGAAAGCAATCAAGCCTGATCTCTATATTCTCGGTGAAATTTGGCATGATTCAATGCCATGGCTGCGAGGCGACCAGTTCGACGCTGTCATGAACTATCCGTTCACGACTAATATCCTGAACCTGTTTGCCAAAGGTTCCATTACAGTAAAAGAATTTATTGAAAACATGACAACCGTCAATCATATGTATCCTAAGAACGTCAATGAATTTGCCTTCAATCTAGTTGGCAGCCATGATACACCGAGAATCCTGACCGAATGTGGCGGTGACGAAGACAAAGTTAAACAAATTTTCACCGTACTGCTTTCATACATTGGAACACCGTGTATCTATTACGGTGATGAAATTGGCATGAGCGGCCCGCAGGATCCAGGCTGCCGCGAATGCATGAAGTGGAACGAAGAAGATCAGAACAAGGATATGTTCGGACACATCCAAAAAATGATCCAGCTTCGCAAAGAGTATCCGCTTCTGGCAAATGAAGGTGAACTTCACTTCATTCCATCAGATTACCATGAAAGCTGCTTTGCCTATACAAAATCCAATGGCGAGACAACCATTATGGTTGTCGTGAATATGAGCGATAAAGAAGCAAGTTATCATCTGCCATTTAATTTAAAAGGGGAAAAAATCACGAATATCTATACTGGCGAAGAATATGCGGCTGAAAGCGATGATCTTACAGCCAAGATTGGCGCAAACGGATTTGCATTATTCAAATTTTAAAACTCGCAAACCCCTTTCCTTTCCGGGAAAGGGGTTCCTCTTTGTTCTTTGTATGTCCATTCAGACTATTAATGTCATTTCATCCATTTCAATTAAGATACGATACTTTTCCAATTATTTTTTTCGGAAAACGAATCTTTTTCACTTCTATTTCTCCCTATAGTCTGTATAATTAAGGAATTGAATGACAGCTTGGAGATGTAAACATGAAGAATAAAACTGCTAAACTATCACTCTTTGCCATTACATGGCCACTTTTTATTGAAATTCTCCTATATATGCTGATGGGGAATGCGGATACGCTGATGCTGTCCCAGTATTCGGATAATTCCGTGGCAGCTGTCGGGGTTTCCAATCAGATTCTCTCGATGGTTATTGTCATGTTTGGCTTCATTGCGACAGGGACTGCCATCCTGGTCGCACAGAACCTGGGGGCAGAACGAAATGATGAGGCTCGTGAAGTTTCATCTGTATCCATTGGGGCAAATCTTGTATTTGGCCTGGTTCTGAGCGCTGCCGTGTTCATTTTCAGTGAGCAACTGCTCCGATTAATGGATCTGCCTCCTGAACTGTTCGATGAAGCCAATTCGTATCTGCGGATTGTCGGCGGCTTTTCGTTCATCCAGTCGCTGATCATGACAGTCAGCAGTATTATCCGCAGCTATGGATTTACCCGTGATATCATGTATGTCACAATCGGCATGAATGTACTCAATGTCATCGGCAACTATTTCTTCATCTTCGGCCCGTTCGGCTTCCCTGTCCTTGGGGTTGAGGGTGTGGCGATTTCAACCACTGTCAGCCGGGTCATCGGATTGCTGGCGGCTATTTATGTGATGACAAAGCGAGTCCCTGGCTCATTGCCAATATCGTTGCTGTTCAGTTTTCCAAAAAAACATTTGAAAAATCTGCTTAATATCGGCATTCCTTCAGCTGGGGAGCACTTGAGCTACAATAGCTCCCAGATGGTGATCACCTATTTTATCGCTACGTTAGGAACCCAGGCATTGACCGCAAAAGTTTATACTCAAAATGTCATGATGTTCATTTTCCTTTTCAGTATCGCGATCAGCCAGGGCACTCAGATTTTGATTGGCCATATGGTCGGCGCAAAAGAAACCGAGAATGCGTATAAGCGCGCATTAAAAAGTTTAAAGCTGGCTATTTTAATTTCCATTGCTGCCGCGTTGGCCGTGTCCTTCTTTTCGAAGGACCTGCTCGGAATCTTCACGGATAATATGAGCATCATTGAGGTCGGTACCACATTGATTTTACTCACAATCATCCTTGAACCCGGCAGATCCTTTAACCTTGTACTGATCAGTTCACTCAGGGCAGCCGGAGATGTAAAATTCCCTGTTTATATGGGAATCCTGTCGATGTGGGGAGTAAGCGTAACACTATCTTATTTCCTAGGGATATATCTTGAGATGGGACTTGTCGGCATTTGGATCGCCTTCATTGCGGACGAATGGCTGCGCGGACTGCTTATGCTGTGGCGCTGGAAATCACGAGTTTGGGTGAAAAAATCATTCGTGCCGGATGCCCAGCCAGTGCAGGCTGAATAAGTTATGGAGACTATGCTGCTAGCCCTTAATTGTACCCTTATGGATGGTGATGCTGCTGCATAAGGATACGATTTGCCCTTAATTGTACCCTTATGGATGGCGATTCTGCTGCATAAGGATACGATT